>CAXSEJ010000010.1:6033-24249 GCA_964236395.1 uncultured Rhizobacter sp. | reverse complement strand
AGTCCATGAACTTGTCGATGATGGCGTCGAGCTGGTCGATGTCCATCGCCATGTTGGCCTTGGCCTCCTCGTCCTGCACGCTCATCTCGGCCTCGAGGCGCAGGCGCGACAGCGGCGTGCGCAGATCGTGCGAGATGCCGGCGAGCATGACGGCGCGGTCCTGCTCCACCTTGGCCAGCTCTCTGGCCATGCGGTTGAAGCCCATGTTCACCTGCCGGATCTCGCTCGTCAGCGTGGTCTCGTCGAGGCGTGAGTCGTACTCGCCCTCGCGAATCCGGCTGGCCGCGAAGGAGAGGTCTTTCAGCGGCCGGTTGATGAGGCGGGCGATGCCGGCCGAGCCGAGCACGGTGGCGAGCAGGGCGATGCTGACCCAGAGCACGATGGTGCTCGTCGACATCGGGCCGAGCCGCGTCGGGTCGGCCTTCAGCCAGTAGGAGTCGCGCGCGATCGTGAAGCCGACCCACAGGCCCGGCGTGCCGTTCATCGCGCTCGCCACCACCGTCTCCGGGCCGAGCGCGTCGCGCAGCTCGCGTTCGATCACGCGCTGGAAGCGGTCGATCTCGAACGGCTCCCAGGTGTCGCTCGGCTCGCGCGGCGTGACCTTGACGGTATCGAGCGTCGAGACGCTCTTGATCAGCGCGATGCGGTTGATGCCGTCGGTGCTCAGCAGGGCGTTGCGCGTCAGGTTGACGAGGCTCGCGATCTGCTGTGCCGCCTGCACCGCGCGCGGCTCGAATTCAAGCGCACGGAAGGTCTGCACCCAGGCGAACACGCCGCTGGCGAGCAGCAGAGCGAGCAGGAAGAAGGTGCGCCAGAACAGGCTCAGCGCGACGAACTTCTTGCTGAGGCGCTGCTTCGGCGGCGGCTTCAGCCGCTCCGAAAGCAGCTGGGTCGTCGTCCGCTTGGCGGGGCGGGTCGCCACGATGGGAACTGTCTACGAGAACAGGAGAAGGATCAGGCGGCGCCGTCCGGGACGAAGACGTAGCCGACGCCCCACACGGTCTGGATGTAGCGGGGCTGCGCCGGGTCGGGCTCGATCATCTTGCGCAGGCGCGAGATCTGCACGTCGAGGCTGCGGTCGAAGGGCTCGAACTCACGGCCCCGCGCCAGCTGCGCCAGCTTGTCGCGCGAGAGCGGCTGGCGCGGGTGGCGAACGAGTGCCTTCAGCATCGAGAACTCGCCGGTGGTGAGCGCGATCTGCTCGCCGTCCTTGGCCAGCCGGCGCAGGGCCAGGTCGAACACGAACGGGCCGAAGCTCACGGTCTGGGCGTCGAGCGCCGGCGCACCGGGCGCCTCCATGAGCGGACGCCGACGCAGCACGGCGTGGATGCGGGCGAGCAGCTCCCGGGGGTTGAACGGCTTGGGCAGGTAGTCGTCGGCGCCGACCTCGAGGCCGACGATGCGGTCGACGTCCTCCACCTTCGCCGTCAGCATGATGATCGGCGTGACGTCGTTGGCGGCACGCAGGCGCCGGCAGATCGACAGGCCGTCTTCGCCGGGCAGCATGAGGTCGAGCACGATGAGGTGGACGGTCTCGCGGGTGAGCAGACGGTTCAGCGCCTTGCCGTCTTCGGCAAGCAGCACCTCGAAGCCTTCCTGCGTCAGGTAGCGTCGCAACAGGTCGCGAATGCGGGCATCATCGTCGACGACCACGATCCGGTCCGGGCGGGTGCTGGTAGGCGTGTTCATCGCTTCCCCATTTGTAACAAGCGCGATTCTGCGCGGCATTGCGGGGCGATTCCGGCAGGCCTGACCACCTGTTACACATCGATTCCACCACCGCCGGCAATCCATCATGAAGTTCACATCCTTGTCGCGCCGAGTCCTCGCTTCGGCACTGGTCGCGTCGCTGCCCGCCCTGGCTTCAGCGCAGACACCGCCGGTGCTCGGCGGTCTCGGCGTGCTCGGCCTGAGCGCGCAGGCGAGCGTCGAGGTGCCGCGCGACCTGCTCTCGATCACCTTCTCCACCAGCCGCGACGGTGCCGATGCGAACGCCGTGCAGGCCCAACTCAAGCAGGCCCTCGACGCGGCACTGGCCGTGGCGAAGGGCGCTGCGCGTGCTGGCCAGGTCGAGGTGCAGACGGGCAACTTTTCGCTCTATCCGCGCTACGGCACGCCGTCGCCGAGCGGCCGGCAGAACCTGACCGGCTGGCAGGGCTCGGCCGAGCTGCTCGTCGAAGGCAAGGACACGGCCACCATCGGCGCACTCGTCGGCCGCATCAACACGATGACGGTGGGCCGCGTCGGCTACCGGCTCTCGCGCGAGGCGAGCCAGCGCGTCGAAGCCGAGATCACGAGCGAGGCCATCGCGCGTTACCGCGCCCGTGCGGCCGAGTACGCGAAGCAGTTCGGCTATGCCGGCTTCGTGATCCGCGAGGTGAACGTCGCCACGGCCGAGACGGGGCCGCGGCCCATGGCGATGGCGCGCATGAGCCCGGCAGCTGCGTCGGCGGGCGGCGAGCCGCTCGCCCTCGAGCCCGGCAAGGAGAGCGTCACGGTCTCGGTCAGCGGCACCGTGCAGATGCAATGAGCGCCGACACGCGCCCCGGCGAGCCGCGGCTGCACGGCGTGCAGTGCCTGGGCGCGCGCGGCCTGCACCGCGTCGCCTATTGGGAATGGGGCGACCCGGCGAACGAGCGCGTGCTCGTCTGCGTGCACGGCCTGTCGCGGCAGGGGCGCGACTTCGACACGCTGGCGCGGGCCCTGTGCGACCGTTATCGCGTCGTCTGCCCCGACGTCGTCGGCCGGGGCGAATCCGACCGGCTCGCCGATCCATCGGGCTACCAGGTGCCGGCCTATGTCGCCGACATGGTGACGCTGCTTGCCCGCCTCGACGCGGAGGTCGTGCACTGGGTCGGCACGTCGATGGGCGGCCTGATCGGCATGGGCATGGCGGCGCTGCCCGGCTCGCCCGTGCAACGCCTCGTGCTCAACGACGTCGGTCCCGCGCTCGACGCGGCCGGCATCGGGCGAATCGCCGGCTACGTCGGCGCGCCGCTGACGTGGTCGAGCGAAGACGAGGCCGCCGACTACCTGCTCACCATCTCGGCCGGCTTCGGGCCGCACAGCCGGGAGCAATGGCTGGCGCTCACGAGGCCGATGCTGCGGCGCAATGGCGACGTCTTTCGCCTTCACTACGACCCGGCGATCGCGGTCGCGCTCCGTGCCATCACGCCGGCGGCCGCGGCGGCCGGCGAAGCGGCACTGTGGGCGGCCTACGACGCGATCCGCTGCCCGACGCTCGTCTTGCGCGGCGCCCGATCGGATCTGCTCTCCGCGGCCACGGCCGACGCCATGAGCCGACGCGGGCCCTCGGCGCGGGTGCATGAATTCGCGGGCGTCGGCCATGCGCCCACCCTTGTCGCCGCCGACCAGGTGCAGGTGGTGCGGGAGTTCCTGCTCCGGCCATGAAGACCGGGGCCGCGGTCGGCACCGGCGCCGCACCGATCGTCCGCTTGCTCGACAGCGCGGCGAGCGTGGGCGAAGGTGGCAGCGAGCTGGATCGCGCCCGCGCGTTCACGCTGCCGTTGATCGACGGCCGACTGCTGAGCACAGGCGAGGCCGCACTGGACCATGCCGACGCTACCGCGGCCATCCTCGCCGGGATCGGTGCGGGGCCGGCCTTGTGTGCTGCGGCCTACCTCGTGCATGCCGCCGATCAGCTCGGCAAGCCCGACGAGGTGCTCACGCCGCTCTTCGGTGCCTCACAGGCGGCGCTGGTTCGCCATGCACGAAAGCTCGGCGAGCTGCAGCGCGCGGCGCAGGGCGCGCCGCTGCGTGGAGCGCAGCGCGCCGGCCAGATCGAGGGCGTGCGCAAGATGCTGCTGGCGTTTTCGCGCGACCTTCGCGTGGTGCTGTTGCGGCTGGCCTCGCGCCTGCAGACGCTGCGCTTTCACGCAGCGCGCAAGCGGCCCTGCCCGCACGCGCTCGCCGCCGAGACGATGCAGCTGTTCGTGCCGCTGGCCAACCGGCTCGGCATCTGGCAGATCAAGTGGGAACTCGAGGACCTCTGCTTTCGCTTCCTCGACCCGGAGGCGTACCGCGTCGTCGCCCGCCAGCTCGACGAGCGCCGCGCCGACCGCGAGCAGCGCGTCGAGGCGCTGCGCGCCGCGCTCGCCGCCGACCTCTCGGCGCACGGCCTCGAGGCCGAGGTGCAAGGTCGACCCAAGCACCTGCACAGCATCTGGAAAAAGATGCACGGCAAGGGCCTCGACTTCACGCAGGTGCTCGACATCGTCGCCCTGCGCGTGATCGTCGCCGACGTGGCCGGCTGCTACGCGGTGCTCGGCCGCGTGCACGAGCGCTACGCGGCCATCGCCGGCGAGTTCGACGACTACATCGGACGGCCGAAAGCCAACGGCTATCGCTCGCTGCACACGGTGGTTCGCGGCGACGACGGCCGGGCGATCGAGATCCAGATCCGCACGCCGCAGATGCACGAGCACGCCGAGTACGGCGTGGCGGCCCACTGGGCCTACAAGGAAGGCGGGGGCGCGGCGGGCGGCGGCTTCGAAGCCCGCGTCGCACAGGCGCGCCTCGTCGTGCTGCGCCAGCTTCTGGCCTGGGAGCGAGACCTCAGCGGCGACGAGGCGAAGGCCGCGAACGGTGCGCCGGAGGCCGGCGTATTCGACGACCGCATCTACGTGTTCACGCCGCAGGCCGAGGTCGTCGAGCTCGCCGCCGGCGCAACGCCGATCGACTTCGCCTACGCGGTGCACACCGACCTCGGCCATCGCTGCCGCGGCGCACGTGTCGACGGCAGGGCCGTGCCGCTGAACACGCCGCTCGCGAGCGGGCAGACGGTCGAGATCAACGCCGCAAAGGCCGGCGGTCCGTCGCTCGACTGGCTGAACGCCGACCTCGGCTTGCTGCAAAGCCAGCGGTCGCGGGCCAAGGTCCGCGCCTGGTTCAACGCCCTGGCGCAGGCGGCCACGGTGGCGCGCGGACGCGAGGCGGTGGAAAAACTGCTGCAGCGCGAAGGCCGCACCGCGCTCAAGCACGCCGATCTCGCAAGCCAGCTCGGCTTTCGCAGTGCCGACGCGCTGTTCGACGTGATCGGCAAGGACGAGTTCTCGCTGCGCAGCATCGAGAACCTCCTCCGGCCACCGATCGACAAGCCCGAGGAAGCCGAGGTCATCCTCAAGCGGCCGCGGACGGGGCAGGGCGGCGCCGGTGGCGTGCTCGTGGTCGGCGTCGAGTCGCTGCTGACGACGCTCGCGCGTTGCTGCCGCCCCGCGCCGCCCGATGCGATCAGCGGCTACGTCACCCGCGGCAAGGGCGTGGCGGTGCACCGCTCGGCCTGCAGCAACCTGCGCGAGTTGGCGGCGCGGGCGCCGGAGCGCGTCATTGCGGTGGCATGGGGCGGCGAGCCGGATGCGGGCCGCCCGCTGCTCTATCCCGTCGACGTCAGCATCGAGGCGCAGGATCGGCCCGGCCTGCTGCGCGACGTGTCGGAGGTGTTCGCGAAGGAAAAGATGAACGTCATCGGCGTCAAGTCGCAGTCGGTGCGCGGCGTCGGCGGCAGCCATGCCTTCATGACCTTCACCATCGAGGTCGCCGGCACGGCGCGTGTCGCGGCGGCGCTCGCAGACGTCGTGCGCGTGCCCGGCGTGCAATCGGCCCGCCGCAAGTGACTTCACTTCACCGGGATCGGCGTGCCGCGGTCGACCGGCACGGCGGTCACGCTGTTCTGCGGCGAGCCCTCGATGACGCGGTCGGAGTAAGTGAGGTAGACCAGCGTGTTGCGCTTGCGGTCGACCATGCGCACGACGCGCAGCCGCTTGAACACGAGCGAGATGCGTTCGTTGAACATCTCCTCCTGGACCTGCAGGGCCTTGCCGGCGAACGCGATCGGGCCGACCTGGCGGCAGGCGATCGACGCTTCTGCCTTGTCTTCGGCCAGACCGATCGCGCCCTTGATGCCGCCGGTCTTGGCGCGCGACACGTAGCAAGTGACGCCGGCCACCTTCGGGTCGTCGTACGCGTCGACGACGATCTTGTGGTCCGGGCCGATGAGCTTGAACACGGTGTCGACTTCGCCGATCGGCTCGGCACCGGCGGCGCCGCACATCGCGGCGGCCGAAATGGCCACAAAAACAGCTCGCTGCAGCATGGTGGGCAGGCCTCGCAATCGCGTCGCGGAGCACGACACCGCGAAGCCTAACCGCGACTCGAAAGCCGTGTCGACGCTGCTATAGTTCGGCCCTTCGCAGGCGCGTAGCTCAGCTGGTTAGAGCACCACCTTGACATGGTGGGGGTCGTTGGTTCGAGTCCAATCGCGCCTACCAACTACTGCGGGAAACGGCGCTTCTCGGGCGCTCGTGTCGGGCCAGCGTCTCATGCAGTCGGACCTTCCCGCCGTCGTCGGCATCCCGCTCGACTTCGTCCTGTTCGCCGGCGTGCTCGTGGGCGTGGCCGTGTTCCACCGCCACAGCCTGCGCGTCGCGGTGACCGGCCTGGTCGCGATCACGGCCTACAAGCTGGTGTTTTCTCCGTTTCACGGCGTTGCCGGCCTGGCCGGTCTCGGCGCCTTGCTGGGGCACGAGTGGGTGCTCGTCGCCAATCTGTTCGCGCTGCTGCTCGGCTTTGCCTTGCTGTCGCGCCACTTCGAGCAAAGCCGTCTGCCGCTGCTCTTGCCGCGCCTGCTTCCGGACGACTGGAAGGGAGGCTTCCTGATGCTGGTGCTGGTGTTCGCGATGTCGAGCTTCCTCGACAACATTGCCGCCGCGATGATCGGCGGCAGCATGGCGATGGCGCTCTACCGGGGCCGGCTGCATGTCGGCTTTCTGGCGGCCATCGTCGCGGCGTCGAACGCCGGGGGATCGGGCAGCGTCGTCGGCGACACGACGACGACGATGATGTGGATCGCCGGCGTGCGGCCGTCGCAGGTGGTCGAGGCCTACATCGCGGCGGTCCCGGCGCTGCTCTTCTTCGGCGTCGTGGCGGCGCGTCAGCAGCATGCGTTCCAGCCGATGGTGAAGGACGCTCCGGCCGGCCTGCGACTCGACGGCCGCCGCCTCGTCATCGTCGCCTGCATCCTCCTGGCCGCCGTCGGCGCCAACCTCTACGTGAACCTGCGCCATCCGCAGTGGAACGACGCCGTGCCGGTGATCGGCGCCGCAGTCTGGATTGCGATCGCGCTGACCAGCGTCCTGGCGCGTCCCGACTGGAGCGTGTTGCCGTCGGCTGCCCGTGGCAGCGTGTTCCTGCTCTCGCTCGTGCTGGCGGCGTCGATGATGCCGGTGGAGGCGTTGCCGCCGGCCTCGTGGCCTTCGGCGCTGACCCTCGGCTTTGTCTCCGCCGTGTTCGACAACATTCCGCTCACCGCGCTCGCGCTGAAGCAAGGCGGCTACGACTGGGGCTTCCTGGCCTATGCGGTCGGCTTCGGCGGCTCGATGACGTGGTTCGGCTCGTCGGCCGGCGTCGCGCTCGCTTCCATGATTCCCGAAGCGCGCTCCGTCAAAGCCTGGGTCACGAGCGGCTGGCACGTCGCCGTCGCTTATGTCCTTGGCTTCGGCGTGCTGTTGCTCGTGCTCGGCTGGCAGGTCGACCGGTAGGCCCCGTCCGACACTGGAATACGAGGGCGGGCGAGCGCGAAACGCCGGTCAGCGGCCTAGCATGCGGCAGCGATTCGGACGCCCCCGACGGTCGCGAAGCGCCATGCGTGAGTGCGATACTGGCGAGCTACGAGGAGATTGAACGAGTGCCCCATGCCTTGCTAGTCGACGACGATGCCGACGCCGCGGAAACGATGGCGATGCTCATCTCGAGCGAAGGCTTCACCGTCGCCACTGCCGGGTCCCTGCGCGATGCGCGGCGCCAGATTTCGCTGCAGGAACCCGACATCGTCCTGCTCGACCTGATGCTGCCCGACGGCAGCGGCATGGAGCTGTTTGCCGATGCCAAGGCGCTGCCCAACACCGAGCTGGTGCTGATCACCGGCCATGCCAGTCTTGACACGTCGATCCAGGCGTTGCGCCTCGGCGCGGCCGACTACTTGGTCAAGCCGATGAGCCTGAAGCAGCTTCAGGGCGTGCTCTCCCGCGTGACCAGGCCGTCGGCACTGAAGGCAGTGGCGGGTGACCTGGAAAAGGGCCTTGAGACCGAAGGGCACTTCGGCGCGCTGTGGGGGCGTTCCGAGCCGATGCGCCGCGTGTACCAGCAGATCATGCGGGTGGCGGGCACGGCGGTCACGGTGTTCATCACCGGCGAGAGCGGCAGCGGCAAGGAGGTCGTCTCGCGCACCGTGCACGACCTGAGCCGGCGCCGCAGCAACGCCTTTCTCGCAGTCAACTGCGGCGCGATCTCGCCGCACCTGATGGAAAGCGAGATCTTCGGCCACGAGAAGGGCAGCTTCACTGGCGCCGACCGGCAGCATCTCGGATTTTTCGAGCGCACCAGCGGCGGCACGCTGTTTCTCGACGAGATCACCGAGATGCCGCTCGACCTGCAGGTCAAGCTGCTCCGGGTGCTCGAGACCGGCACGTTCATGCGCGTCGGCTCCACGCAGACGCAGGAGACCGACGTTCGCATCATCGCGGCCACCAACCGCAACCCGCTCGAAGCGGTGCAGCGCGGCAAGCTGCGTGAAGACCTGCTGTACCGGCTGAACGTGTTCCCTATCCATCTTCCGCCGCTGCGCGAGCGCGCCGAGGACGTTGCGCTCATCGCCGAGCACTTTCTGGCGCAGATCAGCGACCGCGAAGGGGCGGTCAAGCGCTATGCACCCGAGGCGCTGGCGCGGCTGGCCGGGTTCCGCTGGCCCGGCAATGTGCGCGAGCTGCGCAACGTGGTGTACCGCGCCTACGTGATGACGCCCGGGCCGATCATCGTCGACGACTGCCTGCCACAGCCGCATGGCGGCGCCTCGGGCGGCGGTGGTGCGCCGGTGCTCAACCTGCGCGTCGGCATGACCTTGGCGGAGATCGAGCGCGTGATGACGCTGGCGACGCTCGAGCACCTGGGCCGCCACAAGGAAAAGACCGCCGCCACCCTGGGCATCAGCCTGAAGACGCTCTACAACCGTCTGAAGGAATACGCCAGCGACGAAGACGAGTCCGTCTCACAACCCGGCGCCTTCGACGAAGCGGCCTGAGAGGTCCCGCCCGGCCAGAGGCATCGACCGGGTCGCTAAACGCCCATAGCGCCCATAGCGCCCATCGCACCCATCGCGCCGGAGTCCGGGGTCGACAGCGGCGCCCGCACGAGCGGCAGCCACATGACGAATTCGCTGCCCTGGCCGGGGCCGTCGCTGAAGCCTTCGACGTCACCACCGTGCAGCTGGGCGACGCGCCGCGCCAGCGTGAGGCCGACGCCGAGGCCGCCCACGGTGCGCGAGCGAATCGAGTCCTGCTGGGCGAACAGCTCGAAGACGTGCGGCAGGAAGTCGGCCTCGACGCCCACGCCCTGGTCTTTCACCGAGATGTGCACGGTCTGCGCCGCACGCCGGACGGAAACGGACACCGTACCGGGTTCGCGAGTGAACTTGGCGGCGTTGCCGAGCAGATGACCGAGCGCCTGGGCGAGCCGGGTGATGTCGCCGCGGATGAACAGGCGCTCGTCGGGCACATCGACGTCGAGGCGGTGGCCGCCGGCGACGATGCGTTCGTGGCAGCCAGCGACTGCCGACTGGACCAGGCTTTCCACGCTTGCCGTCGAGTGGCTGAGCGAGAGCTCGCCCTGGGCCGCCTGGGTGACGTCGATCAGCTCTTCGATCAGATGGCCGAGCCGCCCGACCTGGCGCTCGAGGATCTGGCGCAGCCGGGCAAGGATCGGATGGGTGTGTTCCAGCGTGCCGAGCACGCTGGCCGCATTCGAAATCGGCGCGAGCGGATTGCGCAGCTCGTGCGAGAGCATGGCGAGGAACCGGCCTTGCCGGCGTTCCGCGAGGCGCAGTTGCCGGGTGTGCTCGGCGAGCGTCTCCTCCAGCGCCTTGCGGTCGTGGATATCGACGAGCGTGCCGGTGAAACCGACGACCTCGCCGTCGTCACCGCGCCGCGGCACGGCCTGGTGCAGCATCCATCGGTGCGCGCCGTCGTGACGACGCAGTCGCACGTCGAGCGCGAAGGGCAGGCCGGCTTCGAAGCTGGTCTCGAGGATGCCGACGCAGCGGTCGACGTCTTCGGGATGGAGAAGACCGAGCCAGCCGTCGTGGCTGAGCTCGGCGTGGGCCCGGCCCGTGAACACCGACCACGACACGCTGAACCATTGCTCGCTGCGGTCGAGCGTCGAACTCCAGATCAGGACCGGCGCGCTGTCCACCAGCGACATCGACAACGCCAACTCCCCGGATGCGTCGACGTGGCGTCGGTGTTGCGTCGGTGTCAGGCTGCAGCGAGCTCCTGCGGGCGACTCAACCGGCGCCGCCGCTCGACCGACGCCACCTTCAACAGCTGGCGGTACTTGGTCACCGTGCGGCGAGCCACCTGCAACCCCTGGCGCGCGAGCAGACGGGCGATGTGCGCATCCGAGAGCGGATCGGTCGGGTTTTCCGCCTCGATCATTCCCTTGATGACGCCCCGGATCGCGGTGGCGGAACAGGCACCGCCGCTCGCCGTGGCCATCTCGCGCGAGAAGAAGTACTTGAGCTCGAACACGCCCACCGGGGTCGCCATGTACTTGTTGTTGGTGACGCGCGAGACGGTCGACTCGTGCAGGCCGAGCTCCTCGGCGATCTCGCGCAGGCCCAGCGGCTTCATGGCCATCGGGCCGAATTCGAGGAAGTGGTGCTGCCGCTTCAGAATGGCCTCGGCCACCATCAGGATGGTCGAAAAGCGTTGCTGCACGTTCTTCACCGTCCAGCGTGCCTCCTGCAAGTGCTGCGCCATCTCGCCGTGCTTGGCGTCGCGGTGCTCCTGGAACATCGAGGCGTAGGTCTGGTTCAGCTTCACCCGGGGCACGACCGCGCGATTCAGCGTCGCCGTCCAGCGACCTCGGATCTTGCGCACGATGACATCGGGCGTCACGAACTGCGTCGCGGTCGGCCCGACGTTCCAGCCCGGCCGCGGGTTCAGCTGGCGGATGCGTTCGCAGGCCGACTCGATCTCGACGGCAGGCCGCTTGAGCAAACGGGCGAGACCGTTGAGGTCGTGCTGGGCAAGGCGCTCGAGATGATCGACGACGATGGCCTGCGCCAGCGCGCGCTGCTGCGGGCACACGATGGCCTCCATCTGCAGCAGCAGGCACTCCGAGACGTTGCGCGCGCCCACGCCGGCCGGGTCGAGCGACTGCACGCGCTTCAGCGCAATCTGCATCTCGATGTCTTCGACCGCGGGCACCATGCCGCTGCTCATCGAAATCTCGTCGAGCGAAATTCGAAGGTAGCCGTCGTCGTCGAGCGACTCGACGATCGCGCAGGCCAGGGCGTGGTCGCGCTCCGACAGGGGCAGGACGTTGATCTGGCTGTGCAGGTGCTGGCGCAGCCCGATGTCGGCGGGAATGAGGTCGAGCGCGCCGATGTCTGACTCCGAACCCTGCGTGCGCACGCTGGACGACGACTGCTGCCAGCTGTCACGCTCGTACGGCGCGTCGGTGATCGGCGCCATCGCCTCGAGGTCGATGCCGCGGGCCTCGCCGGAGGCCGGATCGGCATCCACGCGGGCCGCGTCGTGAGGCGAATCCTCGACTTCGAGAAAAGGATTGCGGCCCATCGCGTCCTGCACTTCCTGTGCGAAGTCGAGCGAGGACAACTGAAGCAGGCGAACGGCGTGCTGCAGGCGCGGCGTGACCGTGTGCTGCTGTCGCTGGCTGCTGATGAGGCGAGGCATCGTCATCGGAAAAAGCTCGTTTCGGAGCGGCGAAAGCACCGCGGACAGAGGCGCGCCAGGCGCCGGACGGGGAGCCTTGTGAGCAACACCTGTGCCAACGCTTCCGACGCGGCCGGCGGTGCGTTCACCGCCGGGCGTCGCGCCGAACGAGGCGAAGCAGTCAGGCGTTCGTCGACGCGCTTGCCGGTAAGTTTTTCTGCGGCGGTCTCCTTGCTTTCCCGGCACGGGCGGGCTGCACGTACGAGGGCAAAAAGACGCGCTTCGTGCCCGCCGCGAACACCACGGTCACGCCTTCGCCGTCGACCGCCTCGACGAGGCCGTCGCCGTAGCGTGGCACCCGCACGGCGTCGCCTTTGGCGAATTGCGGCGGCTCCGCTTTTTCCCGGCTCGTTTCGACGCGCTCGGCCGCGGCCTGCGCCGCGGCGAACGCCGAGGCCATGCGCACACAGTTGTCGCAGCTGGCGCAGGCTTCGATCGACTCGGCCTCCTTGTCGTCGAAGTTTTCGAGCAGCACCTTCCATCGGCAACGACCGGTCTGGCCATAGAACACCATGCGCTCGAGCATGGCCTTGTCTTTCTCGCGCTTCTCGCGGTAGGTCTCGAGCAAGGTCTCGAGCGCATGGGAGTCGAGCCCGGCGCGAGTGAGCTCGAGCACGCCGTCGTCGCCCTGGCGCACGACGCCCTGATGGCGCAGAAGCCGCACCGCGACCTGCAGCTTGCTCGCCGCGCGGTCGAGTGCTTCCTGCAGCGCCGGGAGCGTCCACGGCTCGGCAGGAGGGTCGCCGGCGCGGCGCTGCAAGGCACCGTAGAGATCGGCGACGTCTTCCTTTCCCGGGTACTTGCCGGCGAGGAAAAACTGCTGCACCGCCTTGTCTCCGTGCTGGAAGAGAAGGGTGCAGTCGGCCGGCTCGCCGTCGCGGCCGGCGCGCCCCGACTCCTGGTAGTAGGCGTCGAGCCCGGCCGGCATCTGAAAGTGGAGCACGAAGCGCGTGTCGGGCTTGTCGATGCCGAGCCCGAAGGCGTTGGTCGCGACCATCACCCGCGCCTTGCCGCTCATGAACGCGTCTTGCTGGGCGCGGCGCTGGCCGGCGCCGAGGCGGCCGTGGTACAGCGCCGTGGTGACGCCGGCCTCGACGAGCGCGGCGTGCACGGCGACCGCCGCCTTCACGGTCGCGGTGTACACCAGCCCGGCGCCGTCCATGAGTGCGACATGGGCGACGGCGCGCCGGAGCTTGTCGTCCTCGTTGGTGACCTGGACCACGCGGTAGTGCAGGTTCGGCCGGTACATGCCGGTGTTGACGACATTGAATCGGCCGACGCCCAGCTGTTCGCCGATATCGGCGATGACGTCCTCGGTCGCCGTCGCGGTGAGGGCGAGCACGGTCGGCTTGCCGAGCCGTTCGACCGCGTTGCCGATTTCCAGAAAGGCCGGTCGGAAGTCGTGCCCCCACTGCGAAATGCAGTGCGCCTCGTCGACGACGACCAGGCTCGGTGGCCGCGTGGCCAGGCGCGCCAGGAAGTCGTTGTCGGCAAGGCGCTCCGGCGTGGTGAAGATGATCTTCGCCGTGCCCGCATCGATGGCTTCTTCAGCGGCCGCCGTGTCGGCGGCGGCGACGGCGCTGTTCAGCTGGACGGCGGCAATGCCGAGCTCGCGCAGCTTGTCGCACTGGTCTTTCATCAGCGCGATGAGCGGCGAGACCACGACCGTCGGCCCGGTCAGGAGCAGGGCAGGCAGCTGGTAGCACAGCGACTTGCCCGCTCCGGTGGGCATCACTGCCAGCGTGTGCCGCTCGGTCATGACGCTCGCGATCGCCGCCTCCTGGCCGTCGCGCAAACGGCTGAGGCCGAAGGTGTGGCCGAGAAGCTTGTTCAGCGCCGGGCGCCACGGCTTCGACGCCGCCTTCGTTGGGTTGGGTGTCATGGAGCGCGGCGGGCAAGGCGCGGGCCCATCCCGGCGCCCGGTTCGCGCACGTTTTCGCTGCGGCACCATCATTGCCCCATGCATCACATGTCCATCCCCACATCGACGCCCGAGCCGCCTTTCCCAGGGACCGGCGATCCGCCACCTTCGCCGGTCGTGCCGCCGCCGTTGCCGCCGACGCCCGGGGCGCCGTCGGGCGTGCCGCCCGCCATCGACGATCCGCACACGCCGGCCGACCCGGCGCCGGTGCGCGAGCCGCCCGGCAGCGCGCCGCCGCTCGTCGCCGCCCGATGAGCCGCGGCGCCTCGCCGGCGGGCAGCCTGCGCGCGTCGGCGGCCGCCCTGGCGACGCAGGCGCCGCGCGGCCTCGTCTGGGTCAGCGACGACCGACCCGGCATCCGCCGCGAGCGCGTCGGCGACGCCTTCGTCTACCGCGGCGTCGACGGCAAACGTCTGCGCAACGCCGACGAGCTTCGGCGCATCCGCTCGCTCGCCGTTCCGCCGGCCTACGAAGACGTGTGGATCTGTCCTCGGCCCGACGGTCACCTGCAGGCGACCGGCCGCGACGCGCGCGGTCGCAAGCAGTACCGCTACCACGCGAACTGGCGCATCGCCAAAGACGCCGACAAGTTCGAGCGCATGCTCGAATTCGGCACCGCCCTGCCGCGCATCCGTGCCCGCATCAAGCAGGACCTGGCGGCACCGATCGGTGCCCAGCCGGGGCGCGAGACAGTGCTGGCGACCATCGTGCGCCTGCTCGACACCACCTACGTGCGCATCGGCAACGAGGAATACGCGCGCACGAACCGCTCGTTCGGCCTCACGACGCTGCGCAACCGGCACGCCGCCGTGGCCGGCAGCAAGCTCAAGCTGCGCTTTCGCGGCAAGAGCGGCAAGGAGCACGAAGTCGACCTCGACGACCCGCGCGTGGCCCGCGTCGTGCGCCGCTGCCAGGCGATGCCGGGGCAGGAGTTGTTTCAGTACGCCGACGAGGGCGCCGCCCTGCGAGTGGTCGACTCGCACGACGTCAACGACTACATCCGCACCGTGAGCGGCGCCGACTTCACGGCAAAGGACTTCCGAACCTGGCACGGCACCGTGCACGCGCTCGACCTCTGGGCGGAGCAGTGCGCGGCCGACGAGTCGGGCCGGCGCACCGCGAACCAGCTGCTCGCCGAGGTGGCCAAGCGGCTCGGCAACACGGTGGCGGTGTGCAAGAAGTCGTACGTGCACCCGCGCGTGCTCGAGTCGCTCGCCGCCGCCGCCGACCCGCAGGCGCTGGCCCGCCTGTCCCCGGCGCGCCGGACAGGGCTCGACACGGCCGAGCGGCGCCTGCTCGCGTTTCTCACGACGTCGTGACGCCGCCTTGCGGCGGCCCGGGCCGGCCGATATACTTAAGCGACCGATCGGTCGAATCTGTTGACCGGCACCTCGAAAGACGACGACGTGGAAGAAGCGCTGGTTGAGGTTGAGCAGGCCGGCAAGGTGCGAACGCTGGCCCTCAATCGGCCGCAAACGCTGAACAGCTTCACGGGCGCCATGCACGCCGAGTTGCTGGCCGCACTCGACGCCGCCGCCGCCGATGCCGACGTGCGCTGCGTCGTCCTCACCGGCCGCGGCCGCGGCTTTTGCGCCGGTCAGGATCTGGCCGACCCGGCTGTCGCGCCCGGCGCCGGCGGCGGCGGCGAGGCCACGGACGTCGGCGCTGCCATCGAGCGCTTCTACAAGCCGCTCGCGCTGCGCATCCGATCGATGCCGTGCCCGGTGATCGCCGCCGTCAACGGTGTCGCGGCCGGCGCCGGAGCCAACATCGCACTCGGTTGCGACATCGTCGTCGCCAAGCGGTCGGCGAGCTTCATCCAGGCCTTTGCCAGGATCGGCCTCGTTCCCGACGCCGGTGGCACGTGGTTGCTGCCGCGCCTCGTCGGCCGCGGGCGGGCCATCGCGCTGGCGATGCTGGGCGACAAGGTACCGGCGGAAGACGCCGAGCGCATCGGCATGATCTGGAAGTGCGTCGACGATGCCGTGTTCGCGCCCGAAGTCAGTGCCCTCGCCGCCAGGCTCGCTGCCTTGCCCACGCGCGCGCTCGCCGCCACGCGGCAGGCGATCG
Source organism: uncultured Rhizobacter sp. (assembly GCA_964236395.1). Classification (GTDB taxonomy): domain Bacteria; phylum Pseudomonadota; class Gammaproteobacteria; order Burkholderiales; family Burkholderiaceae_C; genus Schlegelella_A. The sequence continues at coordinate 8,454 of CAXSEJ010000010.1, read as the reverse complement.
ATGCCTCCGAACCACTCGACTTCGCGGCCGCCCTCAGCCATGAAGGTCGGGTCCAGCGCGAGCTCGGCTACGGCCACGATTTCAACGAAGGCGTGGCCGCCTTTCTCGGCAAACGCGCGCCGGTGTTCAGCGACCGCTGAGACGATGAGCGGCGACGCCACGCCAACGCCCGAGGCCGTCGGCGCGCACATGTTCGCTGCCGACCGCGCCTCGCGCGGCCTCGGCATGCGCATCGTGTCGCTCGGCCTGGGCACCGCGCGCCTCGAGATGACGGTGCGCGACGACATGCTCAACGGCCATGCGATCTGCCACGGCGGCTTCATCACCACCCTGGCCGATTCGGCGTTCGCCTTCGCCTGCAACTCGGCCAACCAGCTGACCGTAGCCGCGGGTCTGACCGTCGACTTCCTGGCGCCGGCATATGGTGGCGAGGTGCTCACGGCCGAGGCGGCCGAGGTGTCACGCGCCGGCCGCACCGGCGTCTACGACATGGTCGTCACCAACCAGCACGGCGTGCGCATCGCGCTCGTGCGCGGCCGCTCGGCCGCACTGGCGGGGCGCACGGTCATTCCGGTGACTGCCGGGCCCGAGGCACGAGCATGACGGTGCGCCGGCCGTTGCCCGGCGAGCTCGAGCCGATCGAGCGGGCCAGCGTCGACGAGCTGCGCGCGCTGCAGCTCGAGCGGCTGCGCTGGAGCCTGGGCCATGCGTACGAGCACGTGCCGCACTACCGCCGCGCATTCGACGGCGCCGGCGTTCACCCCGACGACTGCCGCAGCCTGGCCGACCTGGCCCGCTTCCCGTTCACCGTCAAGAGCGATCTGCGCGACAACTACCCCTTCGGCCTTTTTGCCGTGCCGAGGCAACGCATCGCCCGGCTCCATGCGTCGTCGGGCACCACCGGCAAGCCGACGGTCGTGGGCTATACGCTCGCCGACATCGACACCTGGGCCGACCTCGTCGCCCGCTCGATCCGCGCCGCCGGTGCCCGGCCCGGCGACATGGTGCACGTGGCCTACGGCTACGGCCTCTTCACCGGCGGCCTCGGCGCGCACTACGGCGCCGAGCGCGCCGGCTGCACCGTGATCCCGATGTCGGGCGGGCAGACGGAGAAGCAGGTCCAGCTCATCATCGACCTGCAGCCGAACATCATCATGGTCACGCCGTCGTACATGCAGGTGCTGATCGAGGAGTTCGTGCGCCAGGGGATCGACCCGACGTCGACCAGCCTGGAGATCGGCATCTTCGGCGCCGAGCCGTGGACGGAGGCCATGCGCAGCGAGATCGAGGCCAGCGCCGGCATCGACGCGGTCGACATCTACGGCCTGTCGGAGGTGATGGGGCCCGGGGTTGCGAGCGAGTGCGTGGAGACCAAGGACGGCCCGGTCGTCTGGGAAGACCACTTCTATCCCGAAATCATCGACCCCGACACCGGCGCGGTGCTGCCCGACGGCGAGGAAGGCGAGCTCGTTTTCACGACGCTCACGAAGGAAGCGCTGCCGGTGGTCCGCTACCGCACCCGCGACCTCACGCGCCTGCTGCCGCCGACGGCCCGCTCGATGCGGCGGATGGGAAAGATCGTCGGCCGCAGCGACGACATGCTCATCATCCGCGGCGTCAACCTGTTCCCGACGCAGATCGAGGAGATCGTCCTCGGGCACGGGCAGCTGTCGGGGCACTACCAGCTGGTCGTCACGCGCGAGGGCAGCCTCGACGCGGTGGAGGTGCGCTGCGAGATGCTGCCGGCCCACGCGAGCGCCAACCGCGACGAGGTCGGCGCGCACCTGCGGCAAAGGATCAAGACGCTGATCGGCATCACGACCACGGTGACCGTGGGCCTGCCGGAGACGCTCGAGCGCACGCTGGTGGGCAAGGCGCGGCGGGTGGTGGATCGACGCGCCGGATCCGCCTGAACTGACACGAAAGGGATCGACATGTACACCCAGGCCATGGACACGATGGGCAAGGACGAAGGCGCGCCGAAGGCGCTGCGCTCGGCCGATGAGCTGGCCCATCAGCAGCGCTTCGACGCCCGCATCGACGCGGGCGACTTCATCGAGGCCAAGGACTGGATGCCCGAGCACTACCGCAAGACGCTGGTGCGCCAGATCAGCCAGCACGCGCACTCCGAGATCGTCGGCATGCTGCCCGAGGGCCGCTGGATCTCACGGGCGCCGACGCTCAAGCGCAAGGCCATCCTGCTCGCCAAGGTGCAGGACGAAGCGGGCCACGGGCTCTATCTCTACGCCGCTGCCGAGACGCTCGGCACCTCGCGCGACCAGCTCTTCGAGGCGCTGCATTCGGGCAAGGCCAAGTACAGCTCGATCTTCAACTACCCGACGCTGACCTGGGCCGACATGGGCACCATCGGCTGGCTCGTCGACGGCGCGGCGATCATGAACCAGGTGCCGCTCTGCCGCT
>CAXSEJ010000010.1:0-5933 GCA_964236395.1 uncultured Rhizobacter sp. | reverse complement strand
ATCGGCTGGCTCGTCGACGGCGCGGCGATCATGAACCAGGTGCCGCTCTGCCGCTGCTCGTACGCGCCGTACGCGCGGGCGATGGTGCGCATCTGCCGCGAGGAGTCGTTCCACCAGCGCCAGGGCTTCGAGTCGCTGCTGACGATGATGACCAAGGGCACCGAGGCGCAGAAGGCGATGGTGCAGGACGCCGTGAACCGCTGGTGGTGGCCGAGCATCATGATGTTCGGGCCGCCCGACACCGAGTCGCCCAACTCCGAGCAGTCGATGAAGTGGGGCATCAAGCGCATCAGCAACGACGAGCTGCGGCAGAAATTCATCGATGCGACGGCCGAACAGGCGAAGCTGCTCGGCGTCGTGCTGCCCGACCCCGACCTGCGCTGGAACGAAGAGCGTGGCCACCACGACTTCGGCGCCATCGACTGGAGCGAGTTCTGGCGCGTGATCGGCGGCGACGGGCCGTGCAACCGCGAGCGACTCGCGGCGCGCGTGGATGCGTGGAACGAAGGCACCTGGGTTCGCGAAGCGGCCCTGGCGCATGCCGCCAGGCACGAGCCGCTGCGGCAGGCCGCATGAGCCCGTCGGTCACGCCGGGCACGCTGCCCGGCCCGCCCGCCGAACCGCTCGACCAGCCGCCGAAGCGGCTCGAGTGGCCGCTCTGGGAGGTGTTCGTGCGCAGCAAGGCCGGCCTCGACCACAAGCACTGCGGCAGCCTGCACGCGGCCGATCCGCAGATGGCGATCCAGTCGGCGCGCGATGTCTACACGCGGCGCCAGGAGGGGACGAGCGTGTGGGTCGTCCGCTCCGACCAGATCACCGCCAGCGACCCGGGCGAGAAGGCCGCGTACTTCGACCCGATGGCCGACAAGGTGTATCGCCACCCGACCTTCTACGAGCTGCCGGAATCGCTCGACCACATGTAGCCGCGATATCTGAACCGCGTCATGACCGCATCGATCACCGTCTCGCAGGACCCCGGCGTGCAATACCTGCTGCGCATCGGCGACACCTGCCTCGTGCTGGCGCAGCGGCTCGGCGAGTGGTGCGGCCACGCCCCGGCGGTCGAGGAAGACATCGCGCTCTCCAACATGGCGCTCGACCTCCTCGGCCAGGCGCGCGCGGTGCTCACCCGCGCCGGCGAGCTCGAGGCCGAGCGCGGCGGCACGCTGCACGACGAGGACCAGCTCGCCTTCCTGCGCGAGGAGCGCGACTTTCGCAACTGCACGATCGTCGAGTTGCCGCGCGCCGACTTCGCCGTCACCGTCCTGCGCAACTTCACGGTGGCGGTGTTCTTGCGCCTGCTCTGGCAGCGCCTCGGTGCGTCGACCGACGCGGAGCTCGCGGCGATCGCGGGCAAGGCCGTCAAGGAGGCGCGCTATCACCAGGCGCACGCCGCCGACTGGGTCGTGCGCCTCGGCGACGGCACGGCGGAATCGGCGTCGCGCATGCGCTCCGCCCTGGCCCACCTCTGGCCTTACACCGCCGAGCTGTTCGAGTCGGACGGTGTCGACGACGCCGCGGTCGCTGCCGGGCTCGGCCCGCGCTGGTCCGACCTGGAAGGCGAGTGGCGCGACGAGGTCGTGGCGGTGCTCGAGGAAGCCGGCTTGCAGGCGCCGGTCGAGCGCGCGTTCCGCAGCACCGGCAAGCTCGGTCGGCACAGCGAGCACTTCGGCTTCCTGCTCGCCGAGATGCAGCACCTGCAACGCTCCTTCGAAGGCGGCGTGTGGTGAGTGCGGCCGCTGTCGTCGCCGACGACACCGCGGCCCGCATCGAGCGGGCGTGGACCGTGCTCGGCGGCGTCCTCGATCCCGAGGTCCCCGTGGTGTCGGTGTGCGACCTCGGCATCGTGCGCGATGTCGTGCGAGGCGACGACGGCGACGGCCTGACGGTCGTCGTCACGCCCACGTACTCGGGCTGCCCGGCCACCGAGGTCATCGCCGAGAGCATCGTCTTGGCGCTCGATGCTGCCGGCCTGGGCCCGGCGCGTGTCCGCCTGCAGCGCGCGCCGGCCTGGACCAGCGACTGGATCTCGGCCGCCGGACGACGCCAGCTGCGCGGCTACGGCATTGCGCCGCCCGGCCCGGCCGACCTGTCGCAAGGCGCGCCGCTGCGCTTCGTGCGCGGCGCTTCGGCGCCGCCGCTCGCCTGCCCGCGCTGCGACAGCCTGAACACCGAGCGCCTGGCCGCGTTCGGGGCCACTGCCTGCAAGGCGCTGTGGCGCTGCCGGGCCTGCGGCGAGCCGTTCGAGCATTTCAAGCCGATCTGATCGAGTCGATTCGATGTCCCTGCATTTCCATCCGTTGCGCGTCAGGTCGGTGCGGCCCGATACCGACGAAGCCGTCATCGTCGCCTTCGAAGTGCCCGGCGAACTGAGCGAGCAGTTCCGCTTCCACGCTGGCCAGCACCTGACCTTGCGCCAGACCGTCGATGGCAGCGATGAGCGCCGTTCCTATTCCATCTGCGCCGGGGCGCACGACGGCGAACTGCGCGTCGGTGTGCGCAAGGTGGCCGGCGGACGCTTCTCGACCTGGATCAACGAGGGCCTGAAGGACGGCGACACCCTGCAGGTCATGGCGCCCGAAGGCCGCTTCTTCGTGCCGCTCGATGCAGAGGCGTCGCGCCACTACCTCGGCGTGGCCGGCGGCAGCGGCATCACGCCCATTCTTTCGATCATGAAGACGGTGCTCGCGGCCGAGCCGGGATCGCGCTTCACCCTGATCTACGGCAACCGGCGCCAGCGCTCGACGATGTTCCTCGAGGAGCTCGAGGACCTGAAGAACCGCTACCTGTCGCGGCTCACGCTGCACCTCGTGTTCTCGCAGGAAGCGACCGATCTGCCGCTCTACAGCGGCAGGCTCTCGCGCGCCAAGCTCGGCGAGTTTCTCGGCAGCGTGGTCGACGCTGCCGCGATCGACCATGCCTTCGTCTGCGGCCCGCACGGCGTCAACGACGAGGCCGAAGCGGCGCTGCTGACCGCCGGCGTCGCCGCCGAGCGCATCCACATCGAGCGCTTCGGTGTGCCCGACGAAAGCGGGCCGCGCACCGCCGTGCCGGTGGCGCAGGCGGGCGACGCGGCCGACGCCCGCATCGTCATCGTTCGCGACGGCGTCAGCCGCGAGATCGACTTTCATGCCGCACAAGGCAACGTGCTCGATGCGGCCGCGGCCGCCGGGCTCGAGGTGCCGTTCTCCTGCAAGTCGGGCGTGTGCTGCACCTGCCGGGCGCGCCTGCTCGAAGGCCAGGTGCGCATGGAACGCAACTTCGCGCTCGAGAAGCACGAAGTCGCCGCCGGCTTCGTGCTCACCTGCCAGGCCCGGCCGCTGACCGAGCGCGTCGTGCTGTCGTTCGACGAGCGCTAGAAAGGGCGGCATGCCACGCGGTCGCGCTTCCGGCTACGAGCTTCAACGCGAAGCCATCCTCGCCAAGGCCGCGGCGCTGTTCGCGCGCCAGGGCTACACCGCGACGTCGATGAACGCGGTGGCCCAGGCGTGCGGCGTGTCGAAGCCGTCTCTCTACCACTACGTGCAAGACAAGCACCAGCTGCTCGTCGAGATCACTGAAGGCCACGTCGGCCGGCTGCTCGCGCTCATCGCCGCCGAGAGTCAGGCGGTGGCGGCGCCGGAAGCGCGCCTGCGCCGGCTCATCGGCGCCTTTCTCGCCGTCTATGCGAGCTCGCAGAGCGAGCACCGCGTGCTCACCGAGGATGTGAAGTTCCTCGAGCCGGCGGCGAGGCAGCGCGTGCTCGGCGTCGAGCGCGAGATCGTCGCCGCCTTCGCCGGTGCCGTCCACACGGCGCGGCCGGAGCTGCGCGGTGCCGAGCTCGACAAGCCGCTCGCCATGCTGCTGTTCGGCATGATGAACTGGATGTTCACGTGGCTGCAGCCCGGCGGCCGGCTGACCCATGCCGACATGGCGCCGGTCGTGGCCGACCTCTTTTTCGGCGGGCTGGCGGCCGTACGCGTCGCCGCATCGTCGAGCAACGATTTCCCGTTACCACCCTCAGGAGACCCTCCGTGCGAATCACAACAAGCGCCCTCTGCAGAGCCCTCGTCGCCACCGGCCTCGCCGCGGCGGCGGCCGTCGCGTCAGCCGACATCAACGTCGGCGTGACGGTCTCGGCCACCGGGCCGGCCGCCTCCCTCGGCATTCCGGAGAAGAACACCATCGCGCTCATGCCGCAGAGCATCGGCGGCCAGAAGGTGAACTACATCGTCCTCGACGACGCGTCCGACACGACCACGGCCGTCGCCAACGCCAGGAAGCTCGTCACCGAGAGCAAGGTCGACATCCTGCTCGGCTCGACCACGACGCCGAATTCGCTCGCCATGATCGACGTGGCCGTCGAGTCGCAGACGCCGATGATCTCGATGGCCGCCTCGTCCACCATCGTCGAGCCGGTCGATGCCAGGCGCAAGTGGATCTTCAAGACGCCGCAGAACGACATCATGATGTCGCTCGCCATCGCCAGCCACATGGCCAACGCCGGCGTCAAGACGGTCGGCTTCATCGGCTTCTCCGATGCCTACGGCGAAGGCTGGTTCCGCGAGTTCTCGAAGGTCGCGCCGCTCAAGGGCCTGACCGTCGTCGCCAGCGAACGCTACTCCCGCACCGACACGTCGGTCACCGGCCAGGTGCTCAAGCTCGTGGCCGCCAGGCCCGACGCGGTGCTCATCGCCGGCTCCGGCACGCCGGCCGTGCTGCCGCAGCGCACGCTGAAGGAACGCGGCTACGCCGGCAAGTACTACCAGACGCACGGCGTCGCCAACAACGACTTCCTCCGCGTCGGCGGCAAGGACGTCGAGGGCACCTTCCTGCCGTCGGGCCCGGTGCTCGTCGCGACCCAGCTGCCGGCCAACTACCCTGTGCGCGCCGGCGCACTCGACTACGTGACCAGGTACGAAGCCGCGTACGGCAAGGGCTCCGTCTCGACCTTCGGCGCCCATGCCTGGGACACCGGCCGGCTGATGAGCGTGGCCGCCGCGGCCGCGCTGAAGAAGGCGCAGCCCGGCACGCCCGAATTCCGCAGCGCCTTGCGCGACGCCCTCGAGTCGGCGCGTGAAGTGCAGGGTGCGCACGGCATCTTCAACATGTCGGCCACCGACCACCTCGGCCTCGACCAGCGCGCCCGCGTGATGGTGAAGATCGAGAACGGCGCCTGGCTGTACCAGCCATGAGTTGCCGATACGACAGCAACGCTCCGGCCGGACGCCGGGCCGCCCCAAGTCCGGCCGCGCCCCCTCCGCGGGCAGCGAGCGAAGAGAGCGTGGGGATTTCATGACCATCCTTCAAAGCTTCATCGCCGACCGCTGGATCGGCGCCGAGGCCGGCAGCCGGCTGGCGAGCGCCATCGACGGCAGCGCGATCCATCACACGCACGCCGATGTCATCGACTTCGGCGAGGCGCTGGCCTTCGGCCGGCGCACCGGCGTGCCGGCGCTGCTGGCGCTCGACTTTCAGCAGCGTGCTGCGCGGCTGAAGGCGCTTGCGGCCTACATCAACGAGCGCAAGGAGAGCCTCTACACGCTCTCGCGCCACACCGGCGCGACGCGGGCCGACGGCTGGGTCGACATCGAGGGCGGCACCGGCACGCTCTACGCCTATGCCTCGATGGGCGGCAACGAGCTGCCGTCGGGCAACCTCATCCACGAGGGCCCGGCGGTCGCCATCGGCAAGAAGGGCGGCTTCGCGGCCACCCACATCCTCGTGCCGCGCGGCGGCGTGGCGGTGCACATCAACGCCTTCAACTTCCCCGTCTGGGGCCTGCTCGAGAAGTTCGCGCCGACCTTCCTGGCGGGCATGCCGTGCATCGCCAAGCCGGCGACGGCGACGAGCTTCCTCACCGAAGCGCTGGTGCGGCTGATGCACGAGTCGGGCCTGTTGCCGGCGGGCAGCCTGCAGCTCGTGATCGGCGCGGCGGGCGACCTGCTCGACCG
>CAXSEJ010000009.1:0-25064 GCA_964236395.1 uncultured Rhizobacter sp. | reverse complement strand
GGTCCATCACCAGCACGTCGACCTGCCCCTTGCGAACGATGTCGACCGCCTCGCGCCCGTTCGTCGCCTCGGCCACGACCGTGAGGTCCACCTGCTCCGAAAAGAACTGGCGCAGACCTGCCCGCACGATGGCGTGGTCGTCGATGATGGCGATTCGGATCATGATGGCGGCCGCCTTCGAGGCGCGGGATTTCTCGGGTGGCCGGAGTTTAGGACCTAACCGTGACCTTTCTTTCCCGTCTCAACCGCCACGTCATCGCCTTTCCGCTGGCGGCGCTGGCAGCGCTGGCGATGCTGGTGATCAGTGAAGCGTCCTATCAGGATGCCACCGGCACACTCGACAAACTCGGCCAGCGCGCGATCGCTCGCGGCCGGCTGAACGACCTGAGCAAGGCGCTCCTCGACGCCGAGACCGGCCAGCGCGGCTACCTGCTGACCGGGAGGAAAGAGTACTTGCGGCCGTACAACGAGGCCTTGGCGTCTTCGCGCGAAGCGATCGCCTGGCTGACGCCCTACTACGCCAGTGACCCGAAGACCGCGCAAATCATGCGCGACGTCAGCCAGGAAAGCGAGGCGAAGCTGAGCGAGCTTGCGCTGACGGTCGAACTGCACGACCGCGGAACGACCGAGGGTTGGCGCGAGATGCTGTTGACCAACATCGGCCGCGAAAAGATGGAGCATGTGCGCGTGCTCGGCGAGCAGCTCCTGCAGATGGAAACCGGGCGCGTGGCAACGGGCCGCAGAAGCGTCTACCAGACGCTCATGCTCAACCGGATCGGCGTGTCGGCGATGGCCGCCGTCAGCCTGCTGGCCCTCTTCATGTACCTGCGCCAGACCGTCAACCTCGACCGGGCACTCAAGACCGAAGCGCAACGCGTGGCCAGCGAGCGCGACCGCCTGGAGCGCGAAGTCTCGGCGCGGACCGCGCAGCTGAAGGAACTCGCCCACCATTTGCAGACCATCCGTGAGGACGAGCGAGCCCATCTCGCCCGCGAGCTGCACGACGAGCTCGGTGCCCTGCTCACCGCCGCCAAGCTGGACGTGGCCCGCCTCAAGTCGCGCCTGGGCGCCTCCATGGCCCCCGATGCCATCGAACGCATTGCGCACCTGAACGACACGCTGAACGGCGGCATTGCCCTGAAGCGCCGGATCATCGAGGACCTTCGCCCGTCGTCGCTCAACAACCTCGGCCTGGTCGCGGCGCTCGAGATCTTGCTGCGCGAATTCGGCGAGCGCAGCGAGATCGAGATCGACTCTCACCTCGAACCGGTGTCGCTCAGCCCGTCGGCGCAGCTCACTGCGTACCGGCTCGTTCAGGAAGCGCTCACCAATATTGCCAAGTACGCGAAGGCGAGTCGCCTGGTCGTGCGCCTCGGCACGGACGACGACGGTGCGGTTGCCGTATCGGTGCGCGACGACGGGATCGGCTTCGATGCCCATGCGGCGCAGGCAACGACGCACGGTCTGGTCAGCATGCGTTATCGCGTCGAGGCCGAAGGCGGGACGATGCGCTTGCAGTCGTCTGCCGGTGCCGGAACCCTCATCGAAGCAAGCATTCCGGCACTCGTCGACGGCGATCCAGGCGTGTCCGGTGAGCAAACGCTGGTTCGCGCCGCCTGATCCCTCCGGAAAGTGTCGGCCTCGTCCTACGGGCCGCAGTTCGCTCTCCCCACAGCCCGGCGCGAGGGGTGCCTATCGCCGACGCACCGGCGGCGCGGCCACACTGGTGCTGTCACCTTTATCTTTGCAGGATTCGCATGAACGACACGAGCACCACCACCAAGAATCTCGCCCAACAAGGCGAGGCCACGGCCGATCAGGCTGCCAGCACGGCGCAAGGTGCCATCCGCTCGACGCAGCGCGCTGCCGATTCCGCCCTCGACACCCTTTCTTCGAAGGTCGAAAGCATGCGCAATCAGGCCGGCCCGATGTTGAACAAGGTCGGTACGCAGGCCGAAGCGGCTGCCCGTCGTGGAATGGAAGCCGTTCGCGACACGTCGCAGCAGCTGCGCGACAAGGCGACCCAGGCCTCGGACATGACCGTCGCTTATGTCAAGGATGAGCCGATCAAGGCGATGCTCATTGCCGCGGCGACAGGCGCCTTGCTCATGGGGCTCATCAGCCTGATGGGCCGCTCACGCGACTAATCACGCGCATGCCGACCCTCCTCGCCACGCGCACATGATTCATCCACTGCTCCGCCTCGCGGCCAGCGAACCCCATCTTCTTGGCGATCACCTGGAGGCTTACGCTTCCCTGGTCGGCGAAGAGGTGTCGAAGACATCGACCGCTTGGGTCGTCCGCATCGGCTTGTACCTGGGCGCTTTGGTCATGTTGCTCATCGGGCTCGTACTGATCGGCGTTGCCTTGCTGCTGGCTTCGGCGCTGCCCGCCACCGACTATCCCGCGGGGTGGGCGCTATACGTCGTTCCCGCGGCGCCGTTCGTAATCGCGGCCGTTTGTGTCTTGCTGGCACGCTCCAAGCCCATCGCCAACGGGTTCGAGCGCATCAAATCTCAGCTGAACGCCGACATGGCGATGCTTCGCGAAGCGAGCGCCTCGTGAGCGCCGTGCTCCCCTCCGTCGGGACTGCCTCGACGCCCGAGCCGTCTGCGAAGCCGACGTCGGCGACCGACCGCCTAGTGGCCTCACGAAATCGCCTGCGAGGCGCCTTGGTGGACATCGCGAATCCGCCGAAACATGCCTCGCCGCTTGGCGCCAACGTCGACGCGATGGCACGCGGCTGGCTACGCAAGGCACGGGCACTTCCGGGTGCTGCTCTGGTGGCAGACAGCCTCGACGGTTGGTGGCGGCAGCATCCTTTGCGTACGGCAGGCGTGGTCGCGGTTGCGGCATCGCGTCGGCTGATGCGACCGGTGGCCGAACGCAATCCGCACAAGCTCATGCTTGGCGCTGCTGCAATCGGCGCGTTGCTGATGTTCAGCCGGCCCTGGCGATGGCTGGTGCGGCCGGCTCTCTTCATGGGTCTGCTGCCTCAATTGACGAGGCAGGTGCTCCGGCGCATGCCCGTCGAAACCTGGGTGCAGATGGCCGCTCGCTTGCTTCCGCGAAATGGCCCCGTGCCCGCACAAAAGTCAGTGCAAAGTCGCACAGCCGACTTGCCGTAGGCGTCGAACCAGTTACCTCCCAACGACCCCTTGCCTGCTCCGCCCGCGCGGACGTCGGCCGGAATCCCACCGTGGGGTCTTGAAAACGCGCTTCGGCGCGTTTTTTTTATGCGCCCGTCTCGGCCGCATTTGCTCTGCAGGACGACGCCTACGCCTGACCCCGCGACGAACCGACAGGCCGCTCGCCCGGCTTGTACTAGGATGGAGCGATGCCTCTCAATCGCAGCGCCATCTCTGAACCTTCGTTGGCATCGTCGGCGGGGGTGGATTCGTCCTGGGCCACGTCATCCGTACCCCGGGCCGCGGAGACGGCGCCGATGGAGCTCTCGGCTCTGGGCGATCATGTCGACCACTGCAATGGCTCGCGCAGCGCCTGGTTCTCGGCAAAAAGCGCCGCCGATCGTCTGGCCGGCTTCATCGCATCCCGGCTCGTTTCCGCCGTCGTTCTGGTCGTCATCATCTTCGGAGTGGCTTCCTTCGTCTCCTGACGAATGACGCCGGCCGATCTCCTCCGCCTGGTGCCCGAGGCACCGGCAGTGTTGGTGGGGCTTCTGGACGGTCGGCGTGGCCCGCTCGAACGGCCGAACCGTTCGGAGATTTTCGGCCCGGAACGCTTTGCGCAGCACGGGCGCAGCCTCGGCGAGACGCACCCCGCGGTCTTCGCCCGGTCCGGCTCGGCTGCGTTCTTTCCCCGCCTGCGGGAAAACATCCGCGTTCTGCGCGAGGCGCATGGGTACATCGGCGGGCAGGCCAAGACCGGCTACGAGGTGAGCCCGGCGGCGGAATGGTTGCTCGACAACTTTCACCTGATCGAAGCGCAGCTGCGCGAGATCACCGATGGGCTGCCGCGCCAGTACTTCCGCGATCTTCCTGTTCTTCAAGACGAGCCACTCGTCGGCCTGCCACGGATCTACGGCGTTGCCTGGGCTTTCGTGGCGCACACCGACAGCGCCTTCGACGAGGAGCTGCTGGTGCAGTTCCTCACTGCCTACCAGGAGTCGCGTGAGCTGACGCTGGGCGAGCTGTGGGCCCTGCCCACCACATTGCGCGTGGTGCTCATCGAAAACCTGCGCCGCCTCGCCGAGCGCGTGGCGGCGAACAAGGCGGCGCGGGAGATCGCGAATCTGTGCTGCGACCGGATCGAGAACTTCACGCCGGAGCGGCTCGACGAGGTGCTGGCGCAGCTCAACCGGCGCAGCGTCGGCGATCCGTTTCTTGCCCAGATGGCGCAGCGTTTGCAGGACCATCGCTCGGCCGCCGACGTGCCTTACTTCGAGTGGCTGCATCGTTCGGCACCGCATCTGGCCGAGATCCAGACCCGGCTGCCGGCCGAGCAGGCGGCCGACAACCTGAGCGTAAGCAACGCGATCACGTCGCTGCGCTCGATCGGCGATGCCGACTGGCCCGACATCGTGGCCCGCACCAGCATCCTCACGCAGTTGATGCTGGGCTCGCCGGCGTTTGCGGCCGAGCGCGACGACACGCGCGACCAGACGCTTCATGCCGTCGAGCTGCTCGCACGCAAGAGCGGAAAGAGCGAACGCATCGTCGCGGCGACGCTCCTCGGGCTCATGCAGTCGCCCGAAGCGCTGCGCCGCAGCGACGATGTCGACACGCGCTCGGTGGCGAGTTACTGGCTGAGCGGCTCGGGGCGCGACCGCCTGCGCGAGGCGATCGGCTTGCGGCAGGACCGGGCCGGGCGCTGGCTAGCCGTGCTGCGCCGTGGCGCGCTCGTGATCTACCTCGGTGCCGTTCTCGTCGTCACCGTCGCGGTCGTCGCCTGGCTGGTGATGCGCCACGGCACCGCCTTGCATGCAGACGTGTGGCTCACCGCCGCCGCCGCGGCGCTGATGTGGTTCCCCGCCTCCGAGGCGGTGGTCGCGGTGGTGAACCGGCTCATCAGCGAATGGGCTCGCCCGATCCGCTTGCCGCGCCTGGCCTTCTTGTCGGGTATTCCGCCGGCCCACCGCTGCCTGCTGGTGATTCCGGCCATCTTGAACCGCCCGGACAGCGGTGGCCGACTGGCGCATCACCTTCTCTTGCACTATCTCGCCAACCCCGAGCCGCACGCCCAGTTCGCCCTGCTGACCGACTGGGGCGATGCCGACACGGCCAGCACACCCGCCGATGCCGCGTTCCTCCAGGGCGCCGTCGACGCCATCACGGCGCTGAATGCGCAGTACCCCGCCGAAACGGCAGTCCCGGCGCGCTTTCTTCTGCTCCATCGTGAGCGCCGCCATGCCCCGACCGAGAACCGCTGGATCGGCTGGGAAAGAAAGCGCGGCAAGCTCGAGCAGCTGTTCGCCTTGCTGGCCGAAGGCGGCGTCAGCCCCTTCGTCGACCTCGGCCGGATCTCGGCGGTCGCCGCCGACACGCCGTACGTCGTCACCCTCGACAGCGACACCCGGCTGCCGCCGGGGCGGCTGCGCGAGCTGGTCGGCGTGGCCGCGCACCCTCACAACCAGCCCCGCCTCGGTGCCGACGGGCGGAGCGTGAAACGGGGCTACGCCATCCTGCAGCCGCACGTCGCCACGCCGCTGCCGTCGCCGCGCGACGTGACGATCTTTCATTGGCTGTTCGCCGGCCAGCCCGGCGTCGACCCGTACAGCGCCGCAAGCTCCGAGGTCTACCAGGACGTCTTCGACGAGGGCACCTTCACGGGCAAGGGGCTGCTGCACGTGAAGGCCATGCACGCGGTGCTCGGCGGCCGGCTCCCCGAAGGCCGAGTGCTCAGCCACGACCTGCTCGAAGGCGCCTTGGCGCGCTGCGCCGCGGTCACGGACATCACCGTCATCGAGGATGCGCCGTTCCACGCCGACGTCGCTGCCTCTCGGGTGCACCGCTGGATCCGCGGCGACTGGCAGCTGCTGCCGTTCCTGCTTCGCCCCGGCCATTGGGGGCTGCGCACCGTCAACCGCTGGAAGATGACCGACAACCTCCGTCGCTCGCTCGTGGCGCCCATGTCGCTCGCGCTGCTCGTGGTCAGCCTGGCCACCGGCCTGGTCGCGCCGGGCCCGATGCTGCTGCTCGTCGCGCTGGCCTTCACCGCCGGGCCGCTGATGGGCGCAGTGGCCGGGCTCGCGCCGAGCCGCGACGACATCGCCTACGCCCACTTCTATCGCCAGGCGTTCGCCGATCTTGGCCGGGCGCTGGCCAGCGGTGCATGGCAGATGGCGCAGCTGCTGCAGCTCGCGTTGATGTCTGCCGATGCCATCGTCCTCGCGCTCTGGCGGATGGGCATCAGCCGACATCATCTGCTGGAATGGACGACGGCGGCGGCCGCGGAGGCCGCCGCGACCACGGACCTGCCGTCGCTGCTGCGCAAGCACTGGGCCACGCCGGTCGCCGCCATCGTCATCGCGTTGGTCTTGTTTTCGGTGCCGACGCCGTATCCGGCGACCGCCGCCTTCTTGTGTCTGGTGTGGGCCGCCTCGCCGCTCTGGACCTGGTGGGCGAGCCGGGCGCGGCCGCCTCGCGTCGACCAGGCCCTTTCCAGCGCCGATGCCGAACTGCTCGCCGATGTGGCGCGCGACACCTGGCGCCTGTTCGAGCAGTGCGTCGTGCCGGCCGAGCACGAGCTGCCGCCCGACAACCTGCAAACGGTGCCGAGCGACATGGTCGCGCACCGCACCTCGCCCACCAACATCGGCCTGTACCTGCTCGTCACGACCTGCGCCCACCGCTTTGGCTGGATCGGCACCGTCGAGACGACGAATCGCCTCGAGGCGACGCTGGCGACGCTGGCGACCCTGCCCCGTCATCGCGGCCACTTCCTCAACTGGTACGACACGCTTTCCGCCCAGGCGCTGCTGCCGATGTACGTCTCGACGGTCGACAGCGGCAACCTCTGCGTGCACCTGCTCGCCGTCGCCCAGGCCGCAGAGGAAATCGCGCTCACGCCGTTCGACGTGGCGGCACTGCAGCGCGAGCTGGCGGCATCGCGGCGCCGGGTGCAGAGCCTGCAGACGACGATCGCCCTACGACCCGCGAGCCAGGCCTTCGCCACGCTCCTCGGCAGCGCCGATCCCCTGCGCGAGATCGAGGCCGATGCCGGGCGGGCGAGTGCGCTCCTCGACGCGGCTTGCGCTGAGGTGCTCGCCTGGCTGCCAGCCGGTGCGTCGGGCGAGGTACCGACGGCCGCGCAGCGCTTCGGCTGGGCCGCGCTCGACCACATCGCGACCTGGCGCTCCGCACTGCTCGACCTTGCTGCCCGCCGCAGCCCGGGCGACGAGTCCGGCGTGGCGGCATGCGCCGTGCGCCTGCGAGAAGTCGCGGCCCGTTGCCGCCGGCTTGCAGAAGAAGCCGACTTCAGCTTCCTGTTCCACCGCAAGCGCCGCCTTTTCCATATCGGCTTTCGCGTCGGCGACCACCAGCTCGACGCCGGCTTTTACGACCTGCTCGCGTCGGAGGCCCGCGCCACCAGCCTCTGGGCCATTGCCAAGGGCGATGTGCCCGCTGCGCACTGGGCCGCGCTCGGCCGGCCTTTCTACGCCGTCGGCGCCCTCGCCGGCCTGCGCTCCTGGTCGGGCTCGATGTTCGAGTACCTCATGCCGACGCTGGTGCTCGACGAGCCGCACGGCAGCGTGCTGCACAGCGCGGCGCACGCCGCCGTGCTGGAGCACATGGCGCACGGCCGCGAGCACCACGTGCCCTGGGGCATCTCCGAGTCGGCCTACGCGGCGAGCGACCACACGCTGGCCTACCAGTACGCGCCGCAGGGCGTGCCGCGCCTGGCGCTGCGCCGCACGCCGCCCGACGAGCTCGTCGTCGCGCCTTACGCGACGGTGCTCGCCACGCAGGTCACGCCGCGCCGCGCCGCGGCCAACCTGCGCCGGATCGAGGCGGCGCGCGGCCGCGACCGCTACGGCTTCATCGAGGCGCTCGACTACACGGTGTCGCGTCAATCGGGCACCGAGGGCGTTGCCCGCGTCTTCACCTTCATGGCCCATCACCAGGGCATGAGCATCGTCGCGCTGGCGAACGTGCTGCTCGAGGCGGCGCCGCGCCGCTGGGGCATGGGCGACGCGCGCATCGAGGCGGTGTCGTCGCTGCTCCACGAGCGAGCGCCGCGCGAGGTGCCGCCGCTGCGCGAACCACCGGCGATGCCGGCGCCGACCACGCAGCGACGCGGTCCGGGCATGGTGCGCGACGTCGCGCCCGGCATGGCGGCGATCGAGCCGACGCACCTGCTCTCGAACGGGCGTTATGCCGTGTCGCTGCGGGCCAACGGCTCGGGCACCAGCCGCTGGGGTGGGCACGCCATCTCGCGCTGGCGCGACGACGGCCTGCGTGACGCGCACGGCATCGGCTTCTACCTGCGCTGGGACCGCCAGCCGAATGCCGTGTCGCTTACCCAGCACCCGGCACCCGATCCCGCGGCCCACTACCTGAGCACTTTCCAGGCCGACCGGGTCGCCTTCAACGCTTCGTGGCCCGAGATCGAAGCGCAGACGACGGTCTGGGTCAGCCCCGAAGACGACATCGAGTTCCGCCGCATCGTCCTGCGCAGCTGCGGCGACCGCGTGCTCGATGTCGAGCTGCTCAGCGCGTTCGAGGTCACGCTCGCCGACCCCCGTGCCGACGAGTCGCACCCGGCATTTTCGAACCTGTTCATCGGCGCCGAATGGCAGGCCGAGCACCAGGCCCTGGTGTTCGAGCGCAAGCCTCGGCTGGCCACCGACAAGGGACTGGTCGCGGCCCATTTCCTGGCCCAGTCCGATGCGCCTTCCGCTTCGGTGCGGCTGCAGGTCGACCGCCAGCGCTGGCTCGGCCGCAACCGCGGCGCCAGCCACCCGCTCGCTGCGTTCGACGAGCCGCCGCCTGCCGCCGCCGACGGCACCGGAGCCCGGCTCGACACCGGCCTCGACCCGGTCTCCGCCTTCGCCATCCGGCTGCAGATCGCGCCTCGTGCCAAGGTCCGGCTCACCTTCTGCATCGCTGCCGCCGGCGACCGCTCGACGCTGCGTGCGGTCATCGACAAGTACCGCCAGCCCGCGAACATCGAGCGCGCATCGATGATGTCGGCCACGCTGAACGCCATCCGCGTGCGCGAGATGCGCCTCGGCGCCGAGAGCTTCGCCGCCATCCAGACGCTCTCCACCGCCCTCGCCTGCACGCTGGCACGCCCGCACCTGCGCGATGCCGACGGCAGCGAGGTCTGCGACCGGCGCCTGCTCTGGCGCTTCGGCATCTCGGGCGACAAGCCGATCGTCCTCGTGTCGGCCGGCGTGGCCCAGGGCATCGGCCTGCTGCGCTCGCTGGCGCAGGCGCTGCGTGTGTGGTCGTGGGGCGGCATCGCCTGCGACCTGGTCGTCGTCAACCACGAGCCGGCGTCGTACGTGATGGCACTCAACCGAAGCATCGCGTCGTTGCGCGAGGCGCACGTCGCGGCAACGGCGGCGCAGCCGGGCGTGGCCGAGAGCAGCCTGCATCTCCTGCAGGCGACCGAGCTCCATGCCGACGAGCTGTCGACGCTGCGCACGCTTGCCCGCGTGCGACTCAACGCCGACGGCCGGCCGCTCGCTCACCACGTGCAGGAGCTCGTCGATCTGCACGAGCGCGCCTTCGAGGAACGGCAGGCGATCTCGAGCACCGCGCTCGGCTTGGCAATGGCGGGCGAGATCGTTCCGCGTGCGCCGGAGGGCGACTTCGCCTCGGTGAGCGGCGAGTTCCGGTTCGACGTCAATGCACTGATGCGGCCGGCCAGGCCCTGGGTCAACGTCATGGCGAACCCCGGTTTCGGCGCCCAGCTGAGCGAGGCCGGCGGCGGCTACAGCTGGGCTCTCAACAGCCGCCTCAACCAGCTCACGCCGTGGTCGAACGACCCCGTGGCCGACCCGGCCGGCGAGTCGTTCCTGCTGCAGGACATGAAGACACTGCAGATGTGGAACGTGGCGCCGTCGGCTGCCGGGGAGGCCCGTGCCGACTACCGGGTCGCGCATGGACAGGGCTACAGCGTGATCAGCCATCGGCGCGACGCGCTCGAGGTCGGCGCGAGCTGGTGCGTCGATGCCGAGAGCGCCGTCAAGCAGGTGCGCATCCGGCTCGTCAACCGCGGTCATCGCACGTTGCAGCTGCGCCTTGTCGGCCTCGTCGAGTGGGTGATGGGCGCACAGCGCAGCGACCGCGGCAGCACACACACCTTTCAGGCGACGTTCAGCGCCGCACCGGCCGGGGACGGCACGCTGCAGCGCGACGCCAACGACCCCGCCATGCGCCGCATGACGGCTCTTTTCTGCACCCAGCGCGACCGCTCCGCCGGCTTCGGCGGCGGCACCGCGTTCTTCGGCCTGCTCGGCGATGCCGACGATCTCGCCGACTGGACCTGCGACCGGCGCGAGAGCATCGACGCGCGCGGCCGTGTCGTCGTTCCCGATCACTTCGGCCAGGCGGCGGGCTGCGGGCTCGACCCGGCCGCTTCGCTGTCGACGCGGTTGCAGCTGGGCGCGGGGGAGACGCTGGAGCGCGTCTTCCTGCTCGGCTTCGGGCCGAGCCCCGAAGCAGCCCGCGCGGTGGCCCAGGCCGCCGCGCAGGTCCCTGCGCTGCGCCGCCTGCAGCAGGTACGCGCGCGCTGGGACGAGTTGCTCGGCGCCGCCGTGGTGCAGACACCCGATCCGCTGTTCGACGCGATGGTCAACCGCTGGCTGCTCTATCAAACCATTGCCTGCCGGCTGTGGGCGCGCGCCGGCTTCTACCAGGCAGGCGGCGCCTACGGCTACCGCGATCAGTTGCAGGACTCGCTCGCCCTGACCTGGACGGCGCCCGAACTGCTGCGCCAGCAACTCCTCCTTTCCGCCTCCCGGCAGTTCGCAGAGGGCGACGTCCAGCACTGGTGGCACGCGCCGACCGGCGCCGGCGTGCGCACGCATTTTTCCGACGACCTGCTCTGGCTCCCCTACGCCTGCGCGCACTACGTCGAGGCGACCGGCGACGGCGGCGTGCTCGACGAGGCCGTGCCCTTTCTCGAAGGCGCCGCCATTCCCGCCGGCGCCGAGGACGCCTACTACGCCCCGGGCCTGAGCAGCGAGAAGGCGAGCGTCTACGAGCACTGCGCCCGCGCCATCGACCGCAGCCTCGGCGTCGGCTCGCACGGCCTGCCGCTGATGGGCACCGGCGACTGGAACGACGGCATGAACCGCGTCGGCCACGAAGGTCGGGGCGAGTCGGTGTGGCTCGCCTGGTTCCTGTGCGATGTCGTCGCGCGCTTCTCACCGCTTGCCGAGGCGCGCGGAGAGGCGGCCCGCACGGCGCGCTGGGCCGATGCCGAACGGGGCTGGCGCGCCGCGCTCGAGGCCCACGGCTGGGACGGCGAGTGGTACCGGCGCGCCTATTTCGACGACGGTTCGCCGCTCGGCTCGGCCGCGAACGCCGAGTGCCGCATCGACCTCATCGCCCAGGCATGGGCAGTGCTCTCGGGCGCCGCGCCGGAATGCCGTGCGCGGCAGGCGATGGCCGCCCTGCAAACCCATCTCATCGACGACGACGCGGGCCTGCTCCACCTGCTCGACCCGCCCCTGCGCGACGAGATGCCGAGCGCCGGCTACATCCAGGCTTATCCGCCCGGCGTGCGCGAGAACGGCGGCCAGTATTCGCATGCAGGCGTGTGGGCCTTGATGGCGCAGGCGGCGCGCGGCCAGGCCGATGCCGCCTACCGGTCGTTCACCTACCTCAGCCCCGCGCATCGCTCGCGGCATGCCCGACGCGGCGCCAGCTACGCCATCGAGCCGTATGTGATGGCCGGCGATGTCTACACCGCGCCGCCCTACGTCGGCCGCGGTGGCTGGAGCTGGTACACCGGCTCGGCCGCGTGGATGCAGCGTGCGGCCATCGAATCGATGTTCGGTCTGCGCCAGCGCGGCGGCGAGCTCTCGTTCGAGCCGTGCCTGCCGACGCATTGGCCCATTGCGGAGCTCAGCCTCACGCGTGACGGCCGCAGCGTGCGCTTCGTGTTCACGCGCGGCACCCCGCCGATCGACAAGCGCACGGCCCTGGCCTCTGCCCGCCGTCTGGCCGCGGGCGAGGCCTTGCGCTGGGCGGCGCTCGAGAGTGGCAGCTGCTTCTGGCTGCGCCTCGACGAAGGCAACGCTCCGGCCCTGTAGACCGCGGCCTGACGGTGGGCTTACGCCGCTGTCCTACAGCGGCTCACGCGGCGCTCCGAGGAAATCGCGCAATCGTCGTGCCTATAGTTTCTGCACGGTCAAGGCGCGCGACGACATCCGTCGTCGGCGCCGCGTTTTATGGAGATTGCCATGCTCAAGTGGGCCATTATTTTTGCCATCGTGGCACTCGTCGCCGGCCTGTTCGGCTTCACCGGCATCGCGGCCGGCGCGGCGGGAATCGCCAAGGTGCTCTTCGTCGTGTTCCTGGTGCTGTTCGTCGCGGTGTTGCTCTTCGCCTTGCTCGGGGCCAAAGCGGTCTCGGGCAAGTGAGGCAGACCATGCTTGCCGATGCACTTCGCACGCCCGCCACGACAGCCGCGACACGGCTCGGCGGGGAAGGCCGGCTCGAGCTCGACGTGCCGGCTCTGGAGGCAGCCAAGCGCAGCCTCGAGAAGGGCGCGGTCACGCCGAGCTACGGGCCCTGGCGTGAGGACATCATCGAGCTGCTGAACGGTGCCCTCGCGACCGAGATCGTCTGCACGCTGCGCTACAAGCGCCACTACTTTACGGCCAAGGGTGTCGCCTCGCCGAAGATCGCCGAGGAGTTCCTCGTCCACGCGAACGAGGAGTCGGCTCACGCCGACTTGCTGGCCGAGCGCATCGTGCAGCTCGGCGGCGAGCCCGACTTCTCGCCCGATACGCTCACCGGCCGCAGCCACGCCGACTACGACGCCTCGTCCGACCTGCAGGCGATGATTCGAGCCAACCTCATTGCCGAGCGCGTGGCGATCGAGGCATATGGCCAGATGATCAAGCTCATCGGCGACAAGGACTCCACCACGCGCCGCATCCTCGAATCGATCCTGGCGCAGGAGCAAGAGCACGCCGACGAGCTCAGCGACTGGCTCACCGAATAGGCTGGCGGCGCCACCATGCCCGCCCGCCTTGGTCTCGGTTCGTTCGTCGCCGCCTCGGCGTTGATGGTGGCCTCCGGTTGCGCGGTCACGAGGGGCCAGGAGTCGGTCGGCGCCTACGTCGACGACGCGGCGATCACGACGCAGGTCAAGGCCCGAATGGTCGAAGACAAGGCGGTCGACGCGGCTGCGATCAGGGTCGAGACGATGAACGGCACGGTGATGCTGTCGGGCATTGCCAAAAGCTCGATCGAGAAGGCGACCGTCGAGAGCATCGCGATGAAGGTCAAAGGCGTGAAATCGGTGCAGAACAACGTCGCGGTGCAACCCTGACTGGCCCCACCGCCGCTGACCCGCTGACCCGCTGACCCGCGTGCTGCTCTAAGCGCCGGGCTCCATCACCGGGCAACGGACGGCTCCGCCGCGCGACACCCGGTCGAGGTTCTCGCCGATGCCCGCTGCCAGCCGCAGCACCGCGAGCCGGTGGGCTGCGGCGAGTGCGGTGATGCCGCCGGGTGCCCGCTCCCGCACGAACCACTCGCAACTCGCCGCGGCCGCGCGCGCGTCTCCCGTGAGGAGCGTCCACGACCCCGCGATCCGGGCCTCGACGCCAATCACCGAATCGAAGCGGCGGACATCGAGGCCGATGCGCATCGGAGCACGTGCGCCGGGTGCCGGACGCTCTTCGGTCATGCCCCAGGCGGTGATCAACTCGTCGCGCAGCGCCTCCCGCAACTCGTCGCGAAGCGGGCTGGCCCATCGCTCCTGTTCGAGCACGGCCACCGTGTCGTCGGAAAGACGGACGAGGAATTGCGGTTGATCGACCTGGGCCGGCAGACGGATCGGCTCGAGCACCGCGGCCACGCTCACCCCTTGCGCTGAAGGCGCCCGCACCGACGGCTCGGCCCGCATCAAGGTGTGGAACCGCGGCGACGGCGTCGTTGCGCAAGCGACGAGCAGCGCCGCCACGGCGATCGCCGTGGCGTGGAGTAGCGAGGATGGTCGGCGGTGCATGAGTCGCTCAGCGTTGCGGCAACGGTCGATCGGCGGGCTTGCCGCGCAGCAGCGATTCCGGATGCTGTTGCAGGTAGTCGGAGAGCACGCGCAAGGCGCGCGCGGCGCGCTGCAGCTCCTGCAGCGTCTCGTCGAGGTTGCGCTGCACCGGCGCATTCGAGTCGACGAGATTGCGGTCGAGCGCGTCGAGCGAGGTCTGGGCCCGGCCGAGCGTCTTCTGGACCTCGCCGAGCGCCTTTTGCGCTTCGGGCGTGAGCTGGCCGATCGCCGTGCTCGCCCGCGAGAGCGTCGAGCGCAGGTCCTTGCCGATGTCCTCGAACGGGATCTTGCTGACCTTCTGCACGATGTCGGCGATCTGCGGCTGGATCTCGCTCAGCGTTCCGGCCACGGTGGGCATGGCGACGACGCCGTCGGCGGCGACGGGTAGCGGCCGGCCGGCGCCGGGCAGGAAGTCGAGGGCGATGTAGAGCTGGCTCGTCAGGAGGTTGCCGGTGCGCAGCTGCGCGCGCAGGCCGTTGGCGATGAGGCGGCGCATGACGTCGACATCGCCGCCGCCGTTCACGTCGCGCAGCAAGGCCGAACGCACGGCACCGAGGCGAAGCGGGTAGACCTCCGCGGTCACCTCCACCGGAAAGCGCTTGCGCTGGCCGTCGTATTGCAATGCAACCGTGCGCACGCGGCCGATCTCGATGCCGAGCAGGTCGATGGCCGCGCCATCGACCAGGCCACGCACCGACGAGTCGAACACCATGCGCAAGGGCACGGCCGGCCCGTCGGGCGGCGCCAGCGCCGACCGCCGATCGGCGTGGAGCGTGAAGACGGCGTTCTCCGGCGCTGGCGGCCCGCGCGTGGCGCCCGCGGGGCGCTCGAAAGCGAGCCCGCCCGCCAGCACCGAAGCGAGTGTCTGCGTGTTGAGGGTCAGGCCGCTGGCATTGACGCTGAGATCGATGCCGCTGGCATTCCAGAAACGCACGTCGCGAGTGACCAGGCTCTGGAACGGCGCCTCGATGAACAGCTTGATCGACAAGGCGTCGCGCACCGGGTCGAGCGTGTAGCCGACGACCCGCCCGACGCGCGACCGCTTGTAGAAGACGGGCGAGCCGACATCGAGCGAGCCAAGGTCGTCGGAACGCAGTTCGTAGGCCGTGCCCGGCTCGCCGCGCAGCACGAAGGGCGGCACCTCGAGGCCGACGAAAGTGGAGCGATCGGTCGGCGAGACGCCCGCGTCGCTGGCGATGAACGATCCCGACAGCAAGGTGCCCAGGCCGCTCACGCCGGCCGTGCCGATGCGCGGCCGGACGACCCAGAACGTCGTGTCCTCGACCGCGAAGCGCGCGGCCGAGCGGTCGAGCTGCACGCCGACGACGACGCGCTTGCGGTCGTCTTTCAAGGACACCGACGTGACCTTGCCGATCACGACTTCCTTGTAGCGGACGTCGGTCTTGCCAGCCTCGACGCCGTCGGCGGAAGCGAACTCGATGTCGATCCGCGGCCCGGTCAGGAACACCGTGCGGATCAACATCGACGCGGCGATGACGATGGCCACCGCGGGCACCAGCCAGACGAGGGAAACATGCCAGCGCGCGACCTCGACCACGCGGGGGTGCGGCAGCGCCGGCACATCGCCGGCCCGAAGCTCGGGCGGCGGCGGCTGGGGCAGGTCGTCGTTGTTCATGCCACGGCCTCGGCACGCGCCGGAACGACGTCGCCACCGCGCCAGATGAGGCGTGGGTCGAACGACCAGGTGGCGAACAGCGTCAGCACCACGACGCTGGCGAACGACAGCAGCGCCGGCCCGGGCTCGACGCTCGCGAGCGGCCCGAACCGCACCGTCGCGCCGAGCAGCACGACGACGAAGACATCGAGCATCGACCATTGGCCGACCACCTCGACCAGCCGGTACAGCCGCGCCCGCTCGAGGCGGCGCCACCGCGGTGCCTTCTGCACCGACCAGGCGAGCAAGGCGAGCACGCAGATCTTCAGCACCGGCACCGCGATGCTGGCGATGAAGACGATGATCGCCAGCATCCACGAGCCCTCGATCCAGAGCTCACGGATGCCACCGAGCAGCGTGTGCTCCTCGCGCTGCAAGGCGTTGGTCGTGACCATGATGGGGAACACGTTCGCCGGCACGTACAGCACCGCCGCCGATGCGACGCAGGCCCACGTGCGTTGCACGGCAAACGGCTTCTGCCCGCGCAAGGCGTGGCCGCAGCGAGCGCAACGCTGCACTGGCTCGGCCGTGCCGTCGAGGTGCTGGTCGACGGCGACGAGGCCGCAGCTCTCGCACCCGAGCAGGTCGATGGGCTGCTCGCCCGGCGTCGGCGCGCTCACTCGAGATGCCACCAAAGGTGCTTCAGACCGGCCGACTCGATGGTGGCGAACAGCAGCGTCACCGCGCCCAGCGCGAACAGGCCAGGGCCGGGCGCCGTGTCGGCCATGCCCGACAGCCGCACCAGCGAGAGCAGGACGCCGACGGTGAACACCTCCACCATGTTCCAGCGCGTGGTCTGGTGCAGCACCCGCACGCACACGGCGAAGGCCGGGGGCCGCCAGCCGGCGGCAAGCGGCGCCAGCACATAGAGACGCAAGGCGATGTAGAGCGCCGGGGCGATGAGCGCGGTCACGGCCGCGACGACGGCCACGAGGGGCTGCCCGCTCTGCCAGGCGGAGACGATGGCGCCAGGCAGCGTGGCAGCTTCCGAGCCACCGCGCAGGCTGAGCGACAACACCGGCATGGTCACCGCGACGAGCCAGGCTGCGCCCGCGGCGGTGGTCAAGGCGAGCACGCTCGTGACGGAAAGCCTGTGGCCCCGGCCGATCACCGCGTCGCACCGCGTGCAACGCGCGATCTGGTGTCGGCTCACGGCCAGCCAGCGGTGTGGCTGGCCGCACTGCTCGCATACCACGAGGGAATCGTCGTCGGGGTTCGTCGGCACAGGCCGCGTCTCGACGAGTTTCAGTCGCTGCGCCCCGGTGCCCGCACGAGTGCCAGCCGGGCACCCGGCATGTCCGCAGGACGAGCCTTCAGCGCCAGCGGCGCCGCGCTTTCGGCGCGTCGCCCCGCCGAAGCCCGTACCGAATCGCGCACGACCGAATAGAACCCGGCCAACAAGACCGCCGCGACCAGCGACAGGCTCACCAGCACGCTTTTCACGACCGCTCTTTCGACGTGAAGCGATGCGATTCACGCGCCGAGGTGGGCGAGCAGTCGAAGAACCAGCGTAGGAAATTTTGCAAGCGCACGGCGAGGGGTGACATGGTGACTCCAGCGGAAGCACACACGTTAGATTGCCACCGGCACGAGAGCAGCCGGTAGAGCGCGCTCGGCATCGTCGGACACTGCCTACGCAAAGCCGGGGCGCTACCTGTCGGGTAGCTCTCCTACGTTGCCGGTGTGCGCTTTCGCACGGCCGGCCCGCGCCTTGCATGGCACTCTGTTTGCGTCCATCGAGAGGCCAGCATGCTGATCAAGATCGGGTTCGACATCGAGCTCGCCGTCGCCACCCCGATGGCCCTCATCTACCTCTTGCGCGTGCACCCGTCGCGTGGCGACGACCTGGTGGCGCCAGAGAACCTGCTCGTGAGCGGCGGCCTGGTCGCCGAGGAGTACGTCGACAGCTTCGGCAACCGGTGCGGCCGGGTCAACGTGCCTGTCGGCATGGAGACCGTGCGCATCACCAACGACGCCGTCGTCCGCGATTCGGGCGAGCTCGACATCGAGAACACCGGGGCTCGCCAGCACGATCCGACCGAGTTGCCGTTCGCGACGCTGCAGTTCCTGCTGCCGAGTCGCTACTGCGAGGTCGATAGCGAGTTGCTCTCGTTCGCCTGGAACCGGTTCGGCAACACCAAACCGGGTTGGGAACGGGTGAAGGCCATCACGACGTTCGCCAACGAACACCTCACCTTCAATTACAAGACTGCCCGGCCGACACGCACCGCGCTCGACGCCTATCGCGAGCGCGAAGGCGTGTGTCGCGACTTCACCCACCTGGCCATCACCTTGTGCCGCTGCATGAACATCCCGGCCCGGTACACGACCGGCTATCTCGGCGACATCGGGGTCCCCGCGGCGGGCCGCATGGACTTCAGCGCCTGGTTCGAGGTGTTCCTGGGCGACCGCTGGTACACGGCAGACGCGCGCCACAACCGGCGCCGCATCGGTCGCATCGTCATGGCCCGCGGCCGCGATGCCGGCGACGTGCCGATCACCATGTGCTTCGGCCCCAGCACCCTGCTTCGCTTCGATGTCGTCACCGACGAGATCATGGACAGGCCCGCCCAAGCGGCGGCCTGACCGCCCGTCAACGTTTGACGACCGCGCTCGCAGACGCAGCGGCGGGTGGAAACGGCGTCGACGCCGGCTGACTCACCGACTTGGGGATGACGCCGCTCGTGCGCACCAGCGATGCGCACGCAGCACCGGCTCGTTGCGCCTCGTCTTTCGAGCCGGTGTCGATGAATGGAATGATGGCCGCGAGCGGGTTCAGCAAGGCCAGCAGGCCGGCGGCGATGCCCTTGCCGGCCAGCTTGCCCAACTCCAGGGAGACGGCCGGGGCGCCGAGCGTGCCGCGCACGTGAATCGGCGTGCGCAGAGCCAGCGGGCTGAAGTCCTTCGGCGACACGACCGCGCGCAGGTCCATGCCCTCGTCCCGGAGCGACACGCTGCCGTCGACCCAGATCGTCGAGTCGCTCGTGTTGATGACGAAGACCTTCGGCCGGGCCACGCCCTTGACGATGTCGATGTCGGCGACGTTGCACATGATCGGGAGGGCCGAGTCGCCCTTGACGAGCATCCCGAGGGCCTGGGCGATGTCGATGCCGACCGCCTCGATGGCCAGGTGCGAAATGGCCGCATTGCGCAGGTGCATGCGCAGGTCGCCGTCGAGGCTGGCCAGGATTTCCCCGGCCGACCGACCGGTGCCCTTGACCTTGACCAGCGCGTCGAGCTTGCCCGAGAGATAGGGCGGCGCATCGCCCGCGCGCTTGAGCTTGAGCCACTGGGCCAGGTCGACGCCCACGAAGCGCATGTCGGCCGTCCACTTGGCCTGATCGGCCCGGCCGTCGAGCTGCAGGTAACCGAGCAGCCGCCCCTGCGCCGTGTTGCCGTCGATGTCGGCGATCGTGAGCACGCCGTCGGCCAGCACCAGATGCGCACGGGCCGGTCGCAACGGCTCGATCACGGTCGTTCCCGGGTCGAACATGGCGATGTCGAACAGCACGTTTGCGTTCATCGTGCGGAGCGACGGGAGATCGAATTTCTTGTTCGGGATGATGCGGCCGCCACGCGCCGAGGCGCTCGCCGCGCTCGACGCGGCACTGCCCGGCACCGGCGCGCCGACCGCCGGGCCGAGGTCGGCCAGGACAAGCCGCGAGCCGGCCAGCCGGCCGGCCAGCAGCGGCACCTTCGGCGCGGTGTCGTAGGTGAACGCCCCGCTGAGCTGGCTGGAGCCGATCGTCGCGCTCTCGAACGACGCTTTCCACAGCTTCGCGTCCTTCACGATCGTCCCCTGGGTCTTGAACGGTGGCGTGGTCGGCAGCGTGACACCGAGCGGCTCCCCGGCCGCCGCGAGCGACGGCCCGGCGATCTCGAAGCGCCCGGTCAGCGCCGCGAAATGAAGCGGGTCGGTCGTGCTGCCCTGGAACGAGAGCTTGGCCCGCCCGATGGTGGCGAAGAAGCTGAGCGGCTGCGCCTGCGCTTCGCTGCCCGCGGCGAGAAAGCCGAGCACGCCGGCCGTGCGAAGGTCGATGTTGAGGGGCAGCTTCTTGTAATGGCCCGTGGCATTGAGACGCAGACCGCTTTGCCCCGGCTCGAGTGCCACGCGGGCCGCGACATCGGAGGCGGCGCTGCCGGCGCGAACCACGATGCCGGCGTCGCTCGCCGCAGACGCCGCGCTTGCGGCCGATCCCGGCCCGCTGCCGTCGCTGAGGGCGAAACGGGCGTCGACATCGCCCGGCAGCACGGCGTCGTTGTAGGCCAGGTGGCCATCGCCGACGCGCAAGGTGCCGAAGGTGGGCAGGGCGGTCGGCTTGTCGCTCGGCTCGGCCTCCTTCTTGGCGCCGAACTGCCAGCTGGCACGGCCATCGGCACCGCGTTCGAGGTTGCCGTCGAACTGCGCCGCTTCGAGCGAAGCGATGTGCAGCGGGCCGCCACGCCACACGCGCCACAAGTCGAGGTAGCCGAGCTTGAGCGACGCGTCCTTGGCGAGCAGCATGTACGGCGCACTGCTCCACGACGGCGCACCGATCTCGATCGACGCGGCCTTCACCCGCACGCTGCCGAGGAGCCCGATGCGCACGCCGGCAGACGTGGCCGGATCGGCGCCGAAGACGACCCGCCGGTCGAGCGTGCTTGCCAGCTGGCGCTGCACCGGGCCGACCAGGAACGGCCAACCGATCGCCTCGCAAACGCCGACCACGACCACCAGCGCCGCCAGCAGTACCAGTAGTCCGAGTGGCCAGCGCACGCCGGCCCGCCATGCTGCGAGCGGATTTTTCATTCGGCGGATTGTTGGCGCCCGAGCGGCTGCCACCAATCGGTAGCGGCCGACGAGGCATGTGGGTTCGCTCCTACAGCCTTCGCCGAGCAAGCGCAGCCGGGTTGAGCAGCGACGGCGGCGGCGCACCGGCCTCGAGAGCCGCGATCAGGTTCTCGGCAGCGTGCCAGGCCATGGCCCGGCGGGTCGGCAGGCTGGCGCTGGCGATGTGCGGCGTGAGCACGACGTTGCTCAGGCCGAGCAGGTCCGGGTGCACCGTCGGCTCGCCCTCGAAGACATCGAGGCCGGCCGCCGCGAGCGGCCCGTCGCGCAATGCGCGTGCCAGTGCCGCATCGTCGACGATGCCGCCGCGGGCGATGTTGACCAGCGTCGATCCCGGCTTCATCAGCGCCAGCTCTCGCGCGCCGACGAGGTGATGCGACTCGGCGCTGTAGGGCACGACGATGACCAGATGGTCGGCGCGGCGCAGGAGCTCGTCCTTGGTCACGTAGCGCGCTCCGATCTTGGCCTCGGCCGCCGGGTCGAGGCGGCTGCGGTTGTGGTACAGCACGGGCATGGCGAAGCCGTGCGCCCCTCGGCGCGCGATCGCCTGGCCGATGCGGCCCATGCCGAGCACGCCCATCGTCGCGCCGTGGACGTCGGCGCCGGCGAACAGGTCGACGCTCCACTTCGTCCACTCGCCGCGGCGCAGAATGCGCCCGATGTCGTGTTCGTTGCGGGGGACCGCGCGGGTCACGGGGGTTGAGCTTCACGGACCGCCGCAGGAACGCCTCGCCCTCGCTGATGCGGCGCGCTGCCGCCATGAGCAGGGCGAAGCCGAAATCGGCCGTCGTCTCGGTCAGCACGCCCGGTGCGTTGGTCACCAGGACGCCACGCTCGGTGCAGGCCGGCAGGTCGACGTTGTTGTAGCCGACGGCCATGCTGCACACCGCTCGCAGCGCCGGGCAAGCCACCAGCAGATCGGCATCGATGCCCTGCGTGCCGGTGACGAAGACGCCGGCCTTGCCCTGCAGCCGGCGCACGAACTCGTCGCGCGGCCAGTCGTCGTCGGCCTGGTTGGACTCGACCTCGAAGTGCGTGCGCAGGCGGTCGAGCACGTCGTCGAAGACGCGGCGGCAGACGAGGACGTGCGGCTTCATGGGCGAACCCTCACTCCAGGAAACGGGTGAAGCGGGCCACCGGCTCGCGCTCGGTGACGAGCGTGTTCTCGATCGCCGACGGGTCGGCGCGGCCGAGCGACATGCCGCAGACCAGCTGCTCGCTGGCCGGCGCCCCGAGCGCCGGCATGATGAGGCGGTGGAACTGGATGAAGGCCGCCTGCGGGCAGGTGTCGAGGCCATGGCCGCGCGCCGCCACCATCACGCTCTGCAGGAACATGCCGAAGTCGAGCCAGCTGCCCTGGCGCATGACCCGGTCGATGGTGAACATCAGGCCGACCGGCGCACCGAAGAACTCGTAGTTGCGCCGGTGCTGGGCGTGCATGCGCGCCTTGTCGGTCTTCTCGATGCCGAGAAGCGAATAGAGGTCCCAGCCGACCTTGCGTCGCCGGTCGATGAACGGCGACTGCCACTCGGTCGGGTAGTAGGCGTACTCCTCGGTGTGCGTCGCCCGCTCGGCCGGGTCGTCGTAGGCGGCGCACAGCCGCTGCGAGAGCGACTGCAAGGCGGCGCCGGTGAGCACGTAGACCTGCCAGGGCTGCGTGTTCGTGCCCGACGGCGCCCGCGCCGCCGTCTCGAGGATGGCCTCAATCGTTGCCCGGGGCACCGGCTCGGCCAGGAAGGCGCGCACCGACCGGCGCGAGGTGATCGCCTCGTCGACGCTGCCGGAAACGACCGCAGGCGCCGTCATTGCAGCTCCCGCGCCACGGCGCTCGGGCACGCCGGCAGTGGCGCCGGCCGGCGCGGACGCACGAAGCGGCGATAGACCGATCTCGCCGCCGCTTCGGCGCGGGCCGGCGCGGAAGGCGGCGTCGGCGATGGCTCCGGCGCGGGGCCGAGCGAAGGGTCGATGCGGGCGTTCATCGGCCGGCATTGTTCCATCTGCGCCACGAGTCGGCCGCGGCTGCCATCGTCGCCGCCTGCACCGCGACGGTGACCTCGAGGTCGTGGCCGTAGCCGCCGGCCATCGACAGCGCCACCGGCAGGCGACGTTCGCGCAGCCCGTCGAGCACGGCGCGGTCGCGCGCCAGCAGGCCGGCCGCGCTCACCTTGAGGCGGCCGAGCCGGTCGCCTTCGTGCGGGTCGGCACCGGCCAGGTAGAACGCCAGCGCGAACGGCGCGGCGTCGTGCTCGCGCCAGATCACGTCGAGCGCGCCGTTCAGCGCGGCGAGGTATTGGGCATCGGCGCAGCCGTCGGGCAGGGGCACGTCGAGGTCGCTGACGGCCTTGCGGAACGGGAAGTTGCGCTCGCCGTGCAGCGACAGCGTGAAGACGCTCGCGTCGCCCGCGAAAATGGCGGCGGTGCCGTCGCCCTGGTGCACGTCGAGGTCGATCACCGCGATGCGAGGCGGCGCGGCGCCGCCGAGCCCGGCCTCGCGCTGGAGCAGCCGCGCCGCCACGGCGACGTCGTTGAAGACGCAGTAGCCACTGCCGCTCGCCACGCTGGCATGGTGGGTGCCGCCGGCAAGGTTGGCAGCGACGCCTTCGCCGAGCGCCGCGCGCGCCGCCGCGATCGTGGCGCCCACGGAGCGGCGCGAGCGCTCGACCATTGCTTCGCTCCAGGGAAAGCCGATGGCGCGCTGCTCGGCGGCGGTCAGCGTGCCGGCGACGACGGCTTGGAGATAGGGCTCGGCATGGACCAGTGCCAGCTCGGCGTCGGAAGCGGCATCGGCGCCCACCAGCTCGATGTCGTCACTGCCTTCCACGCGCTCGCGCAAGAGGCGGTACTTGCTGCGCGGGAACGTGTGCCCGGCCGGCAGCGGCAGGGTGTAGCGGTCGCTGTGGAAGGCCTTCACGGCGCTCGATTGTGCAGAGCCTGCCCGATCGCTATCGAAGGCCTTCCTAGGGCCATCTCCCTAGAGTGCTGCAGCGCAACATGGAACGCTTGCAAGGCGCGGGTTTACCTCTATACTTCGTCTTTGTTGCAGTGCAACATATTCAACCCGCGGAGAGGCAGCTTTCCGCTTCTTCAGGAGACTTCCAAATGATGACCGTCGAACAAGTCATGAGCGCCCACAAAACCAACGTCGAGACCTTCTTCGGCCTGACCGGCAAGGCGTTCGAAGGCATGGAACAGCTGATCCAGCTGAACGTGCAGGTCGCCAAGACCCTTATGAGCGAGACCGCGAGCAACGCCCAGGCCGCGCTGTCGGTGAAGGACGGGCAAGAGCTGTTGGCCCTGCACGCCGGCCTGCTCCAGCCGGCCGCCGAGAAGGCCGCCGCCTACAGCCGCCAGCTTTACGAGATCGCCGCCAGCACCGGCGCCGAAGTGACCCGCGTCACCGAAGCGACGAGCGCCGATGCGCAAGCGAAGTTCATGGCCGTGGTCGACACCGCCGTCAAGAACGCGCCCGCCGGCACCGAGAACGCCGTCGCGCTGGTCAAGTCGGCTGTCGCCGCCGCGAGCAATGCGTTCGAGACCGTCCAGAAGGCCGGCAAGCAAGCCGCCCAAGTGGCTGATGCCAACTTCCAGGCGATGTCGTCGACCGCCGTGCGCGCAACCCAGGCTGCCACGAAGCTCAAGCGCGCCGCCTGAGCGACCGCGCGTGAAGAAAAGCCCGGAGCAATCCGGGCTTTTTTTCGTCACTGCGGCGTCGCGCCAAGCTCGCCAGGCGAGCTTATTCCGCACCGGGATACCCAAGTAATAAAACAGTGTTTCCGACCGTGAAGGCGCCTCGTTAGAGTCGGCACTTTGGTGCGCATTCTGCGGCCGGCACGGCGCGTGCTTCAAGGAGACAGGCCCCCGTCATGTACCGATACAACGCGTTCGACCGTCGATTCGTTCACCAGCGCGCCGGCCAGTTCCGCGATCAGCTGGAACGCCATCTGGCCGGCATGCTCGGCGAGGAAGAGTTCCGGCCGCTGCGCCTGCAGAACGGCTGGTACGTGCAGCGCCATGCGCCGATGCTGCGCGTGGCCGTGCCCTACGGCGAGATGAGCTCCACGCAGCTGCGCGCGCTGGCGCGCATCGCCCGCGACTTCGACGCCAGGGCCGGCGGCCCGTACGAAGGTCGGGGCGGCGGCTTCGGTCACTTCACGACGCGGCAGAACTGCCAGTTCAACTGGATCGCGCTCGCCGACGCCGCCGACGTGATGGACATCCTCGCCGAGGCCGACATGCACGGCATCCAGACCAGCGGCAACTGCATCCGCAACATCACGAGCGACTGCTTCGCCGGCGTGGCCGCCGACGAGCTTGTCGACCCGCGGCCGTACTGCGAGATCCTGCGCCAGTGGAGCACGCTGCACCCCG
>CAXSEJ010000008.1:0-25972 GCA_964236395.1 uncultured Rhizobacter sp. | reverse complement strand
CCGGATCATCACGAAGTACAGCACCACGAACATGAGCACCAGCGGCAGCATGCTGGCGAGGCCGCCGAAGGGCGAGTCGGTGGCGGCAGTGGCGGCCGGTGCGGCCTGGGCGAAAGCTTCGGAAATGAACACGGCGAGGTCCTCGTGCACCGGCCGCGACGCGCCACCGGCAAAACCTGCGAATTGTAAGAGACGGCCGGCGCTCAGGCGCCCGCCACGCCTTCTGCCATCGGCCCGGGCCGGCCGACGCACGCGGGCGCCGCCGTGGCCGCCGGCACCAGCCGCAACAAAGCGATTTCCGACGGGGCACCGAAGCGCTTCGGCGGCCCCCAGTAGCCTGTGCCCCTGCTGGTGTAGACCCACATGCGGCGCCAGCGGTGCAGGCCGGCGGTGAACGGCTGCTGCAGGCGCACGAAGTGGTTCCAGGGCCAGAACTGGCCGCCGTGGGTGTGGCCCGACAGCTGCAGGTCGAAGCCCGCCGCTTCGGCGGCGGCGGCGCTGCGCGGCTGGTGCGCGAGCAGCACCTTGACCGCCGCGCCGGCCGGGCTGCCGGCGATGGCCGCGCATGGATCGCTGGCCTGGCCGGCGTCGAAGTGGCCGGCGCCGAAATCGGTGACGCCGGCGACGACCAGGCTCGCGTCGCCGCGCCGAATCACCACGTGCTCGTTCATCAGCGCGGTGATGCCGAGCCGGCGTACCTCGCGCACCCAGGCCGCGGCGCCCGAGTAGTACTCGTGGTTGCCGGTGACGAAGAAGGTGCCGTCACGCGAGGTCAGTCCGGCGAGCGGCGCCACGTGCCCGGCGAGGTCGCGCACGGAGCCGTCGACCAGATCGCCGGTGATGGCGACGACGTCGGCATCGAGCGCATTGACGGCGGCGACGATGGCCGCGACGTAGGGGCCGCGGATCGTCGGCCCGACGTGGATGTCGCTGATCTGGGCGATGGTGAAGCCGGCGAGCGCGGGCGGCAGGCCGGCGATGGCGACATCGACCCGGCGCACGCCGGCTATGCGCCGGGCGTTGACGAAGCCCAAGGCGGTGACGGCCGCGGCCAGCAGCGGCACGGCGACGGCGCTCGGCCGGGCCCAGCTTGCGAGCGGCAAGACGCCCGGTGCAAGGAGCTCGAGCAGCGCCACGGCGAGCAGCGACACGTCGCGCATGGCGGTGAGCACGAAGAGCGTTGAAAACAGCCCCATGCCGAGCAGGCCGACCCAGGCGAGCAGCTCGGCGAAGCGCCCGGCACCGCGCGAGCGCGCACCGAGACCGAAGGGCAAGGTCAGGGCCGACACGAGCAGCACAACCACGAAGGCAAGGGCGGCGCCGAGCGAGCCGAGCGCCGGCGCGATGCGCCAGCCGACATACAGATGCAAAAGCAGCGAGACGACGCGCAGGGGCATCGGCGCCATGTGGGCGCGGCGCACGTCACTTCAATGACCGATGAGGGCTACGATGCCCCGACGGGCTTCGCCGCCCGCGCCACGAATTCGCAGGCAACGCGTTTTCGCCGCCACCACAACGTTGCCGAGGAGTGAGACATGTTGCGTTCGATCGTTCTGGCGGCCGGCCTGGCCGCATGCGCCGGCGCGCTTGCCCAGGAAGCGCCGAAGACGGAAGAGGTGCCGTTCTGGGCCATCGGCAAGCCGAAGGACAACAAGCTGGCGCCCGTGCCCTCGTTTCCGATCGCCACGCCGGCCGACCAGCTGCCCATCGCCAAGCTGAAGCTGCCGCCGGGGTTCAAGGTCGAGGTCTGGGCCAGCGACATCCTGGATGCGCGCAGTCTTCGCCAGGGCGATCAGGGCACCGTCTTCGTGAGCTCGCTGTTCGTCGCCGGCAAGGTCTACGCGGTGGTCGACAAGGGCGGCAAGCGTGAAGTGAAGACCATCGCCGAAAAGCTCTTCCTGCCCAACGGCATCGAGTTCCACAAGGGCGCGCTCTATGTCGCCACGCCGAAGGACGTGACCCGCTACGACGCCATCGAATCGAACCTCGACAAGCCGCCGGCGCCGGTGATGGTGTACGACAAGCTCGCCGGCGACGTGCCGCACGGCTGGAAGTACATCCGCGTCGGACCGGACGGCAAGCTCTACGTGCCGACCGGCGCGCCGTGCAACATCTGCGCGCGCGACGACAAGCACATGATGATCCAGCGCATGAACCTCGACGGCAGCGGCATGGAGACCGTGGCCACCGGCGTGCGCAACAGCGTGGGCTTCGACTTCGACCCGAAGAACGGCGATCTCTGGTACACGAACAACGCCCGCGACTGGCTCTCCGAAGACATCCCCAACGACAGCCTCAACCGCGTCGCCAAGGGCGGCAACACCGACTTCGGCTACCCGTACTGTCACCAGGGCGACATGGCCGATCCGCAGTACGGCTGGGGCAAGAGCTGCGCCGACTACGCCCAACCCGCCCTGCTGACCGGCCCCCACGCCGGCACGCTCGGCATGCAGTTCTATCGCGGCAAGATGTTTCCGGCGAAATACCAGGGTGCCATCTTCATCGCCCGCCACGGCTCCTGGAACCGGACCAGGAAGTTCGGCGCCGACATTGTCGTCGCCTGGCCCGACGGCAAGGGCGGCATCTCGAAGATGGAGCCCTTTCTCACCGGCTTCATCGAGAACAACGAGTACCTCGGCCGGCCCGTCGACGTGCTGACGCTGAAGGACGGCTCGATGCTCGTCTCCGACGACCAC
Organism: uncultured Rhizobacter sp.; assembly: GCA_964236395.1. Lineage (GTDB taxonomy): Bacteria > Pseudomonadota > Gammaproteobacteria > Burkholderiales > Burkholderiaceae_C > Schlegelella_A. The sequence continues at coordinate 23,276 of CAXSEJ010000008.1, read as the reverse complement.
GCCGGGGCGATCTACCGCATCAGCTACGCCGGACGATAGGGAGCATCGTCGTGCGCATGGCGGCCGCTGCAATCGCTCTGGCAGCGGCCGGCTCGGCTGCCGGCCAGCCTGCGCAGGAGCGCTTTGCACTTTGCACGTCGTGCCATGGCCCCGGCGGCGTCAGCGCCATCGTCGAGACGCCGTCGCTCGCCGGTCAGCATTCCTTCTATGCGATCACCCAGCTGTTCCTGTTTCGGGCTGGTCGGCGCGCCAACCCGGTGATGACGGCCATCGCAGCCGGCATGAGCGACGCCGACCTGCGTGCCTTCTCCGACCTCATCGGCAAGCTGCCGCCGGCGCCGCCGGCGAGTGCCGTTCTGCGCGACGACGAGAAAGCGAAGCTTGGCGCGGCGCTGGCCGAACGGCACCGGTGCGCGTCGTGCCACGGCAGCGACTACAGCGGTGAGAAGCAGACGCCTCGGCTCGCCGGGCAGCGCGAGGATTACCTGCTCAAGACGCTGGTCGAGTTCAAGGCCGGCCAGCGCGTCGGCTACACCTCGGCCATGAACGAAGTGCTCGCGGCCGTGAGCGACGCCGAGTTGCCTGCGCTCGCCCACTACATCTCGCGTCTCGCGCCATGAAGACGTTCCGGCCGACGATGGCGGTCCTCGCCGGCGCCGCCTGTGTCGGGGCCTGGCCCGCGATCGCTCATGGACAGACGCAGGCGGCGCCGGCGCCCGTACAACTCGAGCCGGTCGTGGTGACGACGCAGCGCAGCCGGGAGACCGCCTTCGATTCGCCGGCATCGATCAGCGCCGTGACGCGCGAGACGATCGAGAACGCCGGCCCGCAGGTCAACCTCTCCGAAGCGCTGCGCGGCGTGCCCGGCATCAGCCTGCTCAACCGACAGAACTACGCGCAGGACCTGCAGCTGTCGATCCGGGGCTTCGGCGCCCGCTCCAGCTTCGGCATCCGCGGCGTGCGTCTCGTCGTCGACGGCATCCCGGCCACGATGCCCGACGGCCAGGGCCAGGCCTCGAGCATCGCCCTGTCTTCGGCGGGTCGCATCGAGGTGCTGCGCGGGCCGCTGGCCCAGCTGTACGGCAACGCCGCGGGCGGCGTCGTTCAGGTCTTCACCCGAGACGATGCGCTGCAACCCACGGCCACCGCCGCCGCCTCGACCGGGCCCCACGGGCAGCGCAAGGTCGACGGCCAGTTCAGCACCAGCGGCGCCGGCTGGGGACTCAGCGCCGACGCCTCGTGGTTCCGGACCGACGGCTGGCGCGAGCACAGCGCGGCCGAGCGCGGCCAGGTCAACGCCCGCTGGCAGGGCGACCTCACGCGCGACTGGCACTCGAGCGTCGTCGTCAACGTGCTGGCCCAGCCGATGTCGGACGATCCCGGCGGCCTCACCCGCGCCCAGTGGCGGGCCGACCCGCGCCAGGCCGTCGCCATCGTCAAGACGCAGGACGCGAGCAAGTCGGTGCACCAGTCGCAGGTGGGCACGGTCAATGAATGGCGCATCGACGACGACACGAGCGCAACCGCGCGCCTCTACATCGGCAAGCGCGACCTCGACAACGCGCTTTCGACGCCGCTCGCCGCGCAGCAGGCGCCGACCTCGAGCGGCGGCATCGTCGCCTTCGAGCGCACCTATGCCGGCGCCGGGCTGCTGGTCTCGCGTCGCTTCCGGCTCGGCGAAGGCCGGGCCCTGCGCGTGAGCGGTGGCATCGACCTCGACCGCATGCACGAGGACCGGCAGGGCTACCTCAACGACGCCGGCGTGCGCGGTGCCCTGAAGCGCGACGAGCGCAACGTCGTCACCGACCGCGACGTGTTCGTGCAAGCCGCCTGGGACTTCACGCGCGCCTGGACACTGACCGCCGGTGCCCGGCGCAGCAACGTGCGCTTCTCGTCCGCCGACCGCTTCATCACCGCGGCCAATCCGGACGACAGCGGCGGCGTCGACTACACCGCCACCAGCCCGGTCGCCGGCCTCGCCTGGCATCCGCACGGCGACCTGAACGTCTACGCGAACCTGGGCCGCGGATTCGAGACGCCCACTTTCGCCGAGCTTTCCTACCGGCCGGGCGCGACCGGCCTCAATACCGACCTCCGTGCATCGCGCAGCCGGCATGCCGAGGCCGGTGTCAAGTGGCGGCCGGCGGCGGGGCAGCGGCTGGAAGTCGCCGCCTTCGACATCGGCACGCGCAACGAGCTCGTCGTCGACACCAACGACGGCGGCCGCTCGACCTTCAAGAACGCCGGCCGCACGACCCGGCGCGGCGTCGAATTCTCGTACGTCGGCAAGCTGGCCGAGAGCGTGCAGGCGACGCTCACGGCGACGCAGCTGCGGGCGCGCTTTCGCGATGCATTCAGCAGCGGCAGCGGCGCGGCGGCGGTGCCGGTCCAGGCCGGCAACCGGCTGCCGGGCACGCCGGAGCGCAGCGCCTATGCCGAGCTCGCCTGGAGGCCGCGGGCCGCCTGGGGCGGCTTCAACGCCGCCGCCGAACTGGTGCACACCGGCCGGCTCTGGGTCAACGACGCCAACGAGGACGCGGCGCCGGCGGCGACCGTCTACAACCTGCGCACCGGCTTCGCGCAGCAGGTCGGCGGCTGGCAGCTGGCGCAGCTGCTGCGCCTCGACAACGCCACCGACAAGCGCTACGCCGGTTCGGTGATCGTCGGCGATGCCAACAAGCGCTTTTTCGAGCCCGCCTTGCCGCGCACCTGGCTGCTTGCCCTGACGGCGAGCTACGCGTTCAGCCGCTGACGACGGTCGCGGCGAGCGCAACCAGACCGAGGCCGAGCGCGGCCAGCGAGTCGCCGGCGATCAGGCCGCCGCCGAACAGCGAGGTGCCGCTCATGTCCGACGGCAGCTGCCCGGCATCGCCCGGCGCGCTGTTGCGGCGTTTCGGCAACGCCTCCACGAGGCTCGCCACCACGCCCCCGGCGCCGAGCCAGAACGACGTGTGCAAGCTGACGAAGCCACCGAACGAGAAAGCGTAGGGCGAGGGCAGCACGACGGCATCGACGACGAAGTCGGTGACCTGGCCGGCGCGGCCGCGGGCGATGAACGCCTGGTAGCGCGGCCACCACCTGAGGCCTTTGCGCATCAGCTCGATGCCCAGACCGAGGGCGACGCCGAGCCAGATCGCGGTGCGCTGGTAGGGCTTGTCTTCGGTGAGGCTGCGCAGGGCGCCGACGAACTTGTACGTCATCGCGGCGTTCCACTGCGCCGGCTGCTGGTCGGCCGGCATCGTCGTCTGGTCGAGCTGGAGCACGGGGTAGGCCGCCATGAAGAGGCGGGCGAACGCCACCGCCAGCAGCGCGCCGACGAGCACGCCGGCGACCTGGTAGCGGAACTGCAGGACGCGGCTGGTGCCCAGGCGCCAGCCGGTCGAGCGGTCCTGCTGCATGTCGCAGGCGACGCTCGTCGACACCAGCAGCACCGTGCCCGCCATGAGGCCGACGCCCGGGTCGCGCAGGCCGATCGCGGCCATGAGCACCACCGCGACGACGAAAGCCGAGGAGATCGGGTTCGAGTCGCTGATGCCGAGCGAGATGCCGTTGACCATCGCAAACACGAACACGAGGCCGACGGCCAGCACGAGGTAGCCGACCGGCTGGCCGAGGACGAGGTGGCCGGAGGCGACGGTGCCGGCGGCCCAGGCCGCGACCCACAGCAGCAGGCGCCAGGTGTTGACCCGCTGCCACTCGTGCTGGCTGCTGCGTTCGACCGGTGCGTCGCCGCGCCATCGCCGCCAGGCCTGGAAGAAGATCAGCACCAGGTCGACGATGGCGGCGCCCATGATCATGCCGAGGGCGATCAGGAAGGTGATCTTGCGCGGCGGATCGCCTGCGGCGAGCCAGCCCATGCCGATGAAAGTAGGCACCAGCGCCAGGCCGAGGAGCCCGGCCGTCACCGCCGGGATGCCGATGCGGGCGCCGACGACCAGGCCGGCGCCGAAGGTGGAGGTCGAGAGCTCGAGGGCGCCGAGCGCGGCGACCTTGGCCGCCGCGATGCCGCCGCCGAGCCCGATCGCCACGCCAGCGCCGAGCCGGCCGATGGCCCGGCGCAGCAACGCCGGGTCGGTCAGCGCGCGCAGGATGTTGGCCACGGCCAGGCCCGACGGGAAGGCGAGCTGGAGCCGGTCGACCAGAATCGGCGTGTACAGCATGCCGACGCCGACGCCGAACATGCCGATGCACAGCATGTAGAGCACGAGCTGCCAGACCGGCGGCTGGGGCAGGCCCATCCAGACCATCGCCTGGATCAGCACGCCCATGGCGCTCATTCCCGCGACCGAGGCGGCCGCGGTCTGGATGTAGTTGGCGCCGTGCTTGCCGTCGGCGCCGTAGCCGATCGTCACCGTCGAGCCGAGCAGCCCGGCGAGCACCTGGCCGCCCACGAAAAAGCCGACCGCGAAATTCATGTACGACGCCGTCAGGCCGGCCAGCGGCCCAAGCACGAAGACGCCGACAAAGAGCAGCAGCAGGTGGTATTTCCAGGTGCCGACCGCCGGCAGCCAGTGCCAGCGAGGCGACGCCGCGGCGTTGCCGCCGGACGGAACAGCACTCATGTGGAGGCGGAGGATGTGTTGGCGCTCGACCGGGCGGAGCCGGGCGTGCGCAGGTTGAGCAGGTTGGCGGCCAGGATGAGGCCCGCGCCGAAAACGGTGAAGCCGTCGACCGCCTCGTTGTAGACGAGCCAGCCGGCCATCGCGCTGAGCGGCACACGCAGGAAATCGAACGGGACGATCCGGGTCGCGTCGGCATGTTGCAGGGCACGCGTCATGCAGTAGTGCGAGTAGGTGCCGCACACGGCGACGGTCCCGACCCACGGCAGCACGGCCGGCGCCGGCGCGCGCCAGACCCAGAACGCCGGCACCAGGCCGATGACCGACTGCACTGCCAGCATCCACACGATGATGGCGACGGCGCTGTCGGTGCGGGTCAGCGACTTGACCATGATCACGGAGACAGCGAAGCCGGCGGCGGCGACGAGGGCGGTGAGCTGGCCGGGGTCGAGATGGCCCGCGTCGGGGCGAACGATGACGGCCACGCCGACGAGGCCGAGAGCAATGGCGGAGATTCGCGCGGCGCCGAGCCGCTCGCCCAGGAACGCCACGGCCAGGAGTGCGGTCCAGATCGGCATCGTGAACTCGATCGCCACGACCTGCGCGATCGGGATCATCGTCAGGGCGAGGAACCAGCCGAACTGGGCAGCGTAGTGAAACGCGTTTCGCGCCACCTGCAAGCCGGCGCGCGTGCTGCGCATGGCCGTGAAGCCGCCAGCGGCACGCACCAGCGGGTAGATCAGCACGAGGCCAAGCAGCGAACGCATCTCCATGATCTGGAACACGTGCAGGCTGCGCATGGCTTCACGACCGGCCACGACCATCACCACCATCAGGCCGAGCCAGCCCGACATCCAGGCGGCGGCTTTGCGGAGGGATGGCTCGGCGTGCACCTTGGAATTGGAGCATGGCGTCGGGCGTCGTCGATGAACGGTGCTCCGATGGCGTGTGCCTCGGTCGGCAGCGGCCACGTGTTCGCCAACGGCGACGCCTACGCCGACCGCGGCCGGCTCTACGCCGTCGCCCGGGCAGGTTGTCGATTCGGCGCACGAGGCCGCATACGTGATCTACGCGCCGGTACCGGAACCCTCGACCGTGGCGCCCATGCTCGCCGGCTTCGCCGGCATGGCCACGAAGGCTCGCCGCCGCAAGCAGACGCGCGCCTGATCGCCGGCGCGGCTGCAGCCGCGCGGGCTGCTTCAGGCAGCCCGATCGATCGATGACAATCGCGCCGATGCTCGGCTCGGTCGTCCATGCCGCGGGAACGTCGATCCGTCGCTGGCGCATCGCCGCCGTCCTACTCGTCGCCGCCTGCGTCCCCGCATTGCACGGGGCGCCGGTCGCGGAGCCGACGCTCGTCATCGACCGGGCACTGGCGGCGATCAGCGACGCCGAACGCTTTCCGTTCGACGCGGTCGCCGTACCGGTGCCGCTGCCCGATCGGTGGTCGGCCAGCCGACCGGGCTACAGCGGCACCATTTGGTACCACGCCGTCTTCGCCCTGCCGGCCGCCATCGCGTCGGAACAGATCTATGCGCTCTACATCGAACGCGCGTGCAGCAATGTGCAGCTCCGGCTGAATGGCTTTCTGGTGTTCAGCGGCGGCCGGATGGTCGAGCCCGTCACGCGCAACTGCAGCCGGCCGCAGTTCGTCACCTTGCCGACGGCGCTGCTGCACCCCGGCGAAAACGCGCTCGACATCCGCCTTGTCGGCTACGCACAGGAGCGCGTGGGCTCGGTCGAAGCGGCGGCGAGCCTCTCGGCGATCGAGTTCGGCAACCAGTCGATCCTGCGAGCCCGTCACGCAGCCCACTACTTCTGGACCGTGACCTGGACCGACGCCACCAGCCTGCTCCTCATCGGCATCGGCTGCGTGCTGCTGGCCGTCGGTTGGCTGAACAAGCGGGAGGTCTACTTCGCCTACCTCGGCTGGTTGTGCCTCGCCTGGGTGGCGGTCTCCATAGCGACCATGGCGCGCGAGATGCCGTGGTCGAACGATGCTTCCGAATTCATGCTGACGTCGGTATGGGCCGTCCTGCTCGCGCTGGCGGTGCAGTTCTTCCTGAGCTTTGCCGGCCGGCGCTCGCGCATGATCGAAGTGCTCGTGGCCCTGCAATGGGTGCTGCTGCCGCTCACACTGCTGATCGCCGGCGCCGGCAATTTGTTCGACGTGGCGCGCTTCTGGTACACGACGCTTGCGTTCGAGCTCGGCATCGTGATGACGATCTACATCGCCGTCACCCGGGGCCAGCGCCCGCGCGACCTGTGGCTCATGGGACCCGTGGTGGCAGGCGGCGCGGTATCGGTCATCTCCGAGGTCGCCGCACAGTGGGGGCTGGCCAACCTGCCGACCTTATCGCTGGGAAGGCTGTTTCTGCCCGTCGCGTTCTCGGCAGTCGGCGCCCGGCTGCTGCTGATGTTCGCTCGCGCCCTGCGCGCCACCGAGGACGATCGCAACCGTGTCGTCGGACAACTGCATCGTTTGACGGCGGAGATGCAGACCCGGGTGGAGCAACTCACTGCTCAGCGCGTCGGCCAGTTCACGGAGCTCGAGCGCAAGCGCATCGCGTCGGACCTGCACGATGACCTGGGCGCCAAGCTGTTGACCATCGTCCACACCGTCGACGCCACCCGTCTGCCCCAGCTGGCGCGCGAAGCCCTGGAGGAAATGCGGCTGTCGGTCCGTGGCCTCGCCGGCAAGCCGATTCAGCTGGACGACGCAGTGGCCGACTGGCGAGCCGAGGTGGTCGGCCGGCTGGAGCAGGCCGGCATCCAGTGCAGCTGGGTCATTCAGGCCGACCCTGCGTCGCCAGCCTTGACAGCGCGTACCTACATGCAAATGACGCGCATCATCCGTGAATCTGTCAGCAACATCATCAAACACAGCGGCGCGAAGCACGTGCAGGTCGGCTGCATCGTGGCCGACGCACGCATCCGAATGAAGGTGCGCGACGACGGCCGCGGCATCACCGGAGATCTCGCCAGCGGGCAGGGCGTGGCGAGCATGAAACGACGCGCCAAGCGCCTGAGCGGGCAGTGTCTGGTGGAGTCTCGTCCGGGCCATGGCGTTGTGATTTCGCTCACGGTTCCCATCTGAGCTTGGCACGGTGCACCGGGTAGGATCGACGGGCTTCATGTTCAACGGCCGATGTCATGCTGCGCATGCTGCTTGCTGTCATGACGTGGTCGCGTTCATCGAGTGAAATCGACCGTTCCCCAATCGGGGCATGTCTGCCAGAAAATTGGTGCCAGACTCGCCCGCTGTTGTCGTAAGGCCGCGCTGTGCATTTCACCTGTTCCGATTCGAGTCACGTGGTGCCTCGCTTGGTTGAAGGAAATCAGCGGTGACACGCATTCTGCTGCTCGAGGACATTCCGGAGGCTGGCGCCTGGCTGAAGGTGCAGATCCTCCAGGTCTATCCAGACGCGAGCTTTTTCGAAGCCTCCCGGGTTCACGAGGCGCTCGCGCTGGTCGAGAAGGTCCAGTTCGACCTGGCCCTGATCGACCTTGGACTGCCTGACGGCTCGGGCGTCGACGTCGTTGCAGGCTTGCGCAGTGCCCAACCGGACGCCCAGTCGGTCGTCGTGACCATTCACGACGACGACGATCATTTGTTCCCCGCGCTTCAGGCGGGCGCCTTCGGATACCTGCTGAAAGACCAGGCGGCGGCCGTGCTCGTCGAACAGTTCCGGCGCATGAGTCAGGGCGAGCCGCCGCTGTCGCCGGCGATTGCGCGGCGAGTGATGGCTCACTTTGCCTCTCGCTCGTCGCATCGCGAACGGCCCAAGAACATGCCGAACGTCGTGCTGACCGATCGCGAAAACGAGGTTTTGCTGCGAGTCGCCAAAGGCTTCACCCTGCCGGAGATCGCGGTCCAGCTGAATTTGTCGCGACACACCATCTCCGACTACGTCAAGCAGATCTACCGCAAGCTCAACGTCAGTTCCCGCGCCGAGGCGGCACTCGAAGCCCAGCGGCTCGGACTGTTCGGGCGCGGCAGGCGCGCCCAGCCGCACGCTCTCTGAGCGAAGCCTCCTCTGCTCGCCCGAGTGCCTGACTGCGGCGCTCGCCTCCTGCGAAGGATGAGCCTGGTTCGTTGCCCCGGCGATGTTTGACGATTCCAACAAGAAGGCTTTTTTCAGCGCACCGCAGTCGGTGACTTCGCTGGTCGCGGCGTTGCTGGAGCCAGGCATCACCGTCGCGACGTTCATCTTCGTGACCCTGGCCCTCGACGAGCGGCTCGATCGACCGGCGCTGACGCTCTGCATGCTGGTCCTCGCACTCACCTTTCCGGGCAGCAACCGATTCCGCGACAGCCTGCTCGGTGCTGCAGTCGACATCGCATCTTCCTGGGTGCTGCTGCTCGGCATCCTGGCCCTGTGCGCCTACGCGACGCGGAGTTCGCACTTCTTTGAATACGACGTGCTCCTCACCTGGGGCATCCTGACTCCCCTGCTGCAGTGGTTGGCCACCTGGGCCGGCAAGGTGATCGTGCTTCGAATGGCCAACCGGCCCGAGTCGCGCCGCACGGTGATCGTCGTGGGCGCCAGCGCCCTCGGAGTCAAGGTGTCCCGTGCACTGCAGGATGGAACCCGGGGCGTGGAGTTTCTGGGTTATTTCGACGACCGGACCGACGGGCGACTCGACGCCGAGGCCACTGCCAGCATGCTGGGCACGCTTGCCCATGTCGGCGCCTTCGTGTCGTCTCGGGGCGTGCGCGAGGTCTACATCACCCTGCCGCTGAGTTCCCAGCCACGCATCGTCGCCCTGCTGGACCAGGTGCAGAGCACGACCGCCTCGATCTTCTTCGTGCCCGACATGTTCGGCATCAGCATCATCCAGGGCCGGTTGCAGGACCTGAACGGCGTGCCGGTGGTGGGCATCTGCGAGACGCCGTTCACCGGTACGAACCTGCTCGTGAAGCGGCTCAGCGACATGGTGCTGGCGTCGATCATCCTGGTCCTGATCTCCCCGATCCTGCTCATCATCGCCATCTTCGTGAAGCTGAGCTCCCCCGGGCCGGTGCTCTTCAAGCAGCGCCGCAACGGGCTGGACGGCGACGAGATCGTGGTCTACAAGTTTCGCTCGATGGTGACGCAGGAGGACGGGCCGGTCGTCACCCAGGCCACACGCAACGACCCTCGCGTCACCCGCGTGGGTGCCTTTCTACGCTCGACCTCGCTCGATGAGCTGCCCCAGTTTTTCAACGTGTTGCAGGGCACGATGAGCATCGTGGGGCCGCGGCCCCACGCCGTGACGCACAACGAGGCTTATCGACAGATCATCAAGGCGTACATGGTGCGCCACAAGGTCAAGCCAGGCATCACCGGCTGGGCCCAGATCAACGGCCAGCGAGGCGAGACCGATACCATCGAAAAAATGAGTGCCCGGGTCGAATACGACCTCGAGTACCTGCGCAACTGGTCCCTGGCGCTCGATCTGCGCATCATCGCCGGCACCGTTCGCCTGCTCTTCTTCGACCGGCAGGCTTACTAGACCTGCCGTCAACGACTCGCGTCGAGATACCCATGACACCGGAGACAACACCATGCCCACGACACCGGCGCCTCGCGCGCTCGCCTTGCTGCGAGGCGCAGCCCTGGCTTCGCTCGTTCTGTCGGCGACGCAAGCGCTCGCCCAGGGCAATTCGTCGGCGGGAGGCAGTCAGGGGTCGGGCGGGAGTCCGTCCCCAGGCGGCAACCCGGCTCCGGCCGGCAGTCCGACCGTGCAGCCCAGCCCCTACTACATCGGGGGGAGCCAGGCGTTCACCCACGACTCCAATGTCTACGGCATCCCGTTCGGGCCGTCGGACAATTACTCGAGCACCAGCTTGCTGGCGGGCTTCGATCAGCCGTTCGGTCGCCAACACGGATACGGTTCGGCTCGCGTCAGCGCGAACCGCTACCAGGACGAGACGCGCCTGAACAACACGAGCTACGGGCTATCGGCGGGTCTCGACTGGGCGACGATCTGGAAGCTGTCAGGCAACCTGACGGCGAACATCGACCAGTCCTTGTCGCCGCCCACCGCAACCGCGGCGACGCCGGTCGCGACGAGAAACCTGGAGCGGCGTCGTGGCTTCTCAGGAATGGCGCGCTGGGGCGGCGACTCGCTGCTGACCCTCGAAAGCCGCGCCGGCTACTCGCGAGTCGACTTCTCAGCGCCGGAGTACGTGGCGTCCGAGTCCGAAAACAAGTACGCGAGCCTCGGCGTCTTCTACCAGCCCGGAACTCGCTTTCGAGCAGGGCTGGCGCTCCGGCTCGACCGCACCCACTCGCCAGATGCCGTGCAGTTGCCCAACGGCAGCCCCGAGAGCAACGAAATCCGGGGGCGAAACGTCGACTTGTTGTTGAGTTACAACAACGGCAACGCGCTTTCCGGATCTGGCCGGGTCAGCTACACGCGGCAGAAGAACTCCGACTTCAGCAACGCCGACTTCTCCGGACTCACCGGCAGCGTCAACGTCTCGTACCGCGCTACCGGCAAGATCAATCTGGACGTCGGGGCGGCACGCGACGCGGGCTACAACACGACGTCGCAAACGTTCATCACCCTCGGCTCGGGCTCGACGACGACGCTTCCCGCCATTACGACAACCCCGGTGTTTTACGAGAACAACCAGGTGACCAACTCGATCTATGCCGGCGCGAGCTACGCGGCGACGGCCAAGATCGGCCTGACCGCAGCGGCTCGGTACTCGCGGGCGCGGGTGGTGTCGTCAGCCGCCGTGCAGAACGCCGCCAACCAGGCCGAGCCCGATGTCGTCGACACGACTCGGGGCTTCAGCCTCGGCGCCAACTACGCGTTCTCTCGTGCCTTGACGTTCAACTGCAGTTTGTCCCGCGATCGCCGCGAGTTGTCGGGCGCGACGTCGTACAAATACACCGACGATGGCGCGAGCTGTTCGGCCCAGTTCCTCTGGCGTTGAAGGCGGACTCACAAAAAAATAGCGGACCGAAAGGTCCGCTATTTTGAGAAAGTGGCGTTTTACTTACGCTTACGACGGCGCGAAATAAAGCCCAATGCGCCGAGGCCCGCAGCCATGAGCGCGTACGTCTCCGGCTCCGGAACCGCACGGACCACGCTGAAGTTGGCCGTCTCGAACGCGTTCACTACCGGATCGTTGGTAAACATCAGGCTCAGAATCGTCCCGGCGGTGGCAGAGAACTGCACGTACTGGGAAAAACTCTGGTTGCCATTCGTCACGGCGAAACCAAGGCCGCTCGCGGTGAAGACTTGATCCGCCCCAACGCTGCTGTGAACCGTCAGCCGGTTGTAGGCGTCTGGCGAGCCCCACAAAAAGCTGACGTAGGCAAGGCCGCCGTTCAGAAACGTCATTGTCGACGGCTGGGTGGCAGTCGGACCGGCCGACAGGAAGTTCCCGCTCGCGGCGTTCGTACCCGCCGGCATGTCGTTGAACTGGTTGTCGACCGCGTACGTCTGGCCGCCGACGATGGTCGCCACGCCAGGTCCGAGCGTGCAGTTCGCTCCGACGCAGGCGGCGCCCGACGGGCCCGACAATGCGAGGAACGTGCCCGTTCCGCCGCCAAGGGAGCCACTGACCGTGGCTCCAGCGCTGAACGACGCCGCGACAGCGGCGATCGCAACGAGAGTCTTCGAAAAATTCATGATTTGTTCCTACACGTTAATGCACCGACCGTGATGGTCGCCACTGGTAAGGGTTATACGGACAAAGCAGCCTAGGGTCTCCCCCATGTTCAGGGGGTTTTTGCCTGCGCATCGCCTCTGCCGAGGAATGTGACTTATCGGCGAACAAGCCGTACGAGCTGGCCTGCCTGCTGGTAGCGTAGACCGATGCCCCCGAGCGCTGATTCGCCAACTCCGCAACCGCCCGCCTCGCTCCGGGTTCTTGTCGTCGCCGAACACGCATCTGCTCGTTTCGGCGGCGAGGCGGCGTTGCCGCTCCATTACTTTCGGGTCTTGCGCGATCGAGGCTACGCCGTGCGATTGATCACGCATGCGCGCACCCGCGATGAGCTGACGGCCCTGTTCGGTGTCGTGCCAGAGATCCACTACATCGAAGACACCCGTTTTCACAAGCTCATGTGGTGGCTCGGCACCGGCCTGCCGACACGTGTGGCCTACCTCACGGTGGGCTTCGCCTCGCGCTTTTCGGTCCAGCTGGCACAGCGCCGCATGATCCGGGCGCTCGTCGCCGAGCACGGAATCGACGTCATTCATCAGCCGATGCCGGTCTCGCCTCGAGAGCCGTCGATGCTGTTCGACCTCGGTGCGCCCGTGGTCATCGGGCCAATGAACGGCGGCCTGGAGTACCCGCCCGCATTTCGGCGAACGCAAAATGTCCTCGAAAAAGTACTCCTTCGGATCGGCCGGGCCAGCGCCGCGTGGCTGAACCGGTTGATTCCGGGCAAACGCCGCGCGGCAGCGCTGGTCGTGGCGAACGACATCACGCTGAAGGCCTTGCCCGAAGGCGTGAGCAGCAACGTGATCATGCTCGTGGAAAACGGCGTCGATCTCGGCGTGTGGCGGGCGCCGGCAGGCGCAGAAGCCGGCATCGACATCGATGCTTCCCACGGTGTCGATGTGCGTTCCGATGCCGTCACGACGTTTGTCTTCATGGGCCGGCTCGTCGACTGGAAAGCCGTCGATCTGCTCGTTCATGCGTTCGGCCGGGCACGGTCGAGCGCGCCCATGCGACTGTGGGTCCTCGGCGATGGCAAGGAGCGGCCCGCGCTGCAGGCGCTGGCCATCGAGCTCGGCGTTCTCGGCCACAGCCCGGAGGCGAGCGGCGCAGTTTCCTTTGCCGGCTGGCTGTCGCAACCCGACTGCGCCGAGCGGTTGAAGCGAGCCGACTGTCTCGTGCTGTCGAGCGTGCTCGAGTGCGGCGGTGCAGTCGTGCTCGAGGCCATGTCGATGGGCAAGGCGGTCGTCTCGACGGCCTGGGGCGGCCCGCTCGACTATCTCGACCCAAGCTGCGGCATCCTGGTCGCGCCGGATTCGCGCGAGGCGCTGATCGCCGGCCTGGCCGGGGCGATGGTCCGGCTCGCGCGCGACCCCTCGCTGAGGCGGGAGATGGGACGAAGCGGCATAGCCAAGGTGCGGCGCGAGTACGACTGGGACCGCAAGGTCGACCGCATGCTGGAGATCTATGCGTCCGTGGCCGAGCGCGAGCAAAGCATTGCTTGAATGGTTGAGGACAGCAACTTGTTGATCATCGATGCGACCCCGCAGGGGCATGGCTGGTACCCCGTCAACCACATGGTTCAGCTTGCGTCTCGGCTGTTCGACGCGCACGTGGATGTGCACCCTGCGGGACAACCGCCCTCTTGGCTCAAGCGTGCTCACTCCGTCGTTTTGGGCCGTGGAACAAACCGCCAAGCGCACGAGACATGCCTCGTGATTTGTGCCTCGCCTGCTGATCTGTTGCAACTGCTGGAGGTACCGAACTGGCGCACGCGTTTTCGATTCGTCGCTGCGTGGGTATTCGACTCGTTTTGGCTGGATTGGATTCCGAGGACGATTCGGATGTCCCTTCCGTTCGACCATATCTTCATCACGAGCGGCGAAGACATCGAAGGTTGGCATCGCATGACCGGCGTCCGCCCGACATGGCTGCCCTGGGGAACGGACTCGCTCACGCTCGGCTCCGGCTCAGGTTCACGCGCCTGGGACCTGACCCGCGTCGGACGGCAACCTCCCGATTGGGAAGATGACACCGAAACAATGGCCGCGGCGTCGATGCGCAACGTTCGATTTCGGCCTCGACCGTCGGGCTTGGAAAAGACCGGCCTGAACCACACGATCCTCTCCGAGGCTTATGCATCGACCAAATTCATGCTGGCGTTCTCGAACCGAGTCAACCCCATGCCTTACACGCACCCGACACGGGAGTACATCACCGGCAGGTGGGTCGATGCGCTGGGCGGCGGTGCGGTGGTCGCAGGCTGTGCGCCCCGTGGTGATTGCATCGACGGCCTGCTCTGGAAAGGCGCGACGTTGGAGTTGGAAAGCATCGACCGGCAAGCCGGCCTGGAAATCATTTCCGAGGCCTTGCTGCGATGGACACCCGACACGGCCCGCTTGAACTATGCCCAAGCGCTGGTGCGCCTGGACTGGCGCCACCGGTTCCAGACCATCGCGGCGTGTCTGGGCTTGACGTCCGACAAGCTCGCGGCCGATCTCGTCAGACTGAGGTACCGCCTCAGCGAGGTGCTGGGCGGCGACGACCTCGCGCCGAGTTCGTACCTCACGCCGTCTTAGTCAGCGCGGCCAGACGTGGCGGTCATTTGCTCGATGAAGTGGCCAATGCGCCGTGCCATCCTTTCGGGGTCGATGATCCGCGGCCGAGGAACGAAGGCGGCCAATCTACCTACCTCGTCGGCGAGTCGATCCACCTCGTAAGCGGCCAAGACATGGCCTAGAGCTTCGAATTTTCGTGCGGTGGCAACCTGATGATCGTTGACGTGTTCGCCATATCGCTTAAGACGAGGAACAACCAACAATGGCTTGTGGTGTGCGAGCGCCAATCCAATCGTGCCCGCGCCGGCGTGCGCGATCAAGGCATTCGCTTCTTCACACATCTGTTCGTAACGGGCCTTAGGAAGGAAACGCTCGAACCGCAGGTTGCGGGGCTCGAAGCCACCATTGCCGATCTGCGCGACCACATCGCTTTCGATCATACCTCGCTCCGCAAGCTGATCCACTGCGCGAATGAGGCGGTCGAACGGAAACATGCTACCCACCGTGACGAAGATCACAGCACTTCGCCCGCGTACTCCACATTTGCGTACTTGGCCGCGACATCGGGCCATTGAGCCAAGCAGAGATCAGCCACGTGCCGCATCACTTGACCGCTCAGCGACAGGTCATCTATCTGCGCGATGCTGTCGATCCAGACGACCTTCGCGCCCAGCATCTTCGAGGCGATCGCGAACATCGCCAAGGGCATGGAGCCCGTCGTGACGACAAGTTGCGGCCGTAACCTGACGGCGAGTGCCAGAGCGCGCAACATGACGGCAACAGCCTTGAGGGGCTTCTTGCGGTCACTTTCACCGATCACATGCACGCATGCACCGCGTCTGGCCATCGCCGCGGCAGTGATCTCCATCGTGGTCACGTAAGCGGAGGGCTGCAATGGCCACAGCCTCGAGGCCTTGGCGTCGAGCAGACCCATGAGCTCGTTGGCGTGACCACCCGCCGACGCACCCGCAACGAACCGAAACGAGCGCGCCTCGCGTGTCTTGCCACGATCTTGCGGGCTTGCGTGTTGCATGGCCGATTGTCGGCGATCCGACGCCTAGAATCGACGGCCAAAACGCTCTATGCGGTAGTACCGTACCTGCATGTTTCAGAACAGCCAACGATCATGATCCGAACCGCCATGGTGGGCCTGGGCAAAATGGGCTTGTCCCACCTCGCCATCGTGCGCGCCCACCCCGAGCTGGACCTCGTGGCCGGTTGCGACGCCACCGCTTACCTGACCGACATCCTCGACAAGCACGCCGGCCTCAAGTGCTATGCCGATTTCGATCGCATGATCGACGCCGAGAAGCTCGACGCCATTGTCATCGCCACGCCTTCGAAGCTCCACGCCGGCATGGTCGACAAAGCGTTGCAGCGCGGCCTGCACGTGTTTTGCGAGAAGCCGTTCGTGCTCGACGTGGCCGAAGGTGAGCGCCTCGCGGCCCTGGCTCGCGAAAAGTCGCTCGTTACGCAGGTCGGCTACCACTTCCGATTTGTCGGCGCTTTCAAGGAAGCGGCTCGACTCGTGCGGTCTGGCGCGCTCGGCACCATTCACCACGTGCGGGCCGAAGCCTACGGGCCGGTCGTCCTGCGCAGGAAGGGCAGCACGTGGCGCTCGGCCAAGAGCGAAGGCGGCGGGGCCCTGTACGACTACGCCTGCCACGCCATCGATCTCGTCAATTTCATCGTCGGGGTGCCGAGCTCGGTCGACGGCATCGTCCGGCAGAGCGTGTTTTCACGCGATGTGGACGACGAGGTGTACGGCACGCTGCACTTCCCCGGTGGCGCCAGCGGCCAGCTGAGCGTCAACTGGAGCGACGAGAGTTTTCGCAAGATGTCCACGAAGATCTCCGTATGGGGGACGAACGGGCGCCTCACGGCCGACCGACAGGAATGCCAGGTGTACCTTCGTGAAGCGCACGACGGCCCGCCACGGGTCGACAAGGGCTGGACGGTCCGCTATACGACCGACCTCACCGAAGAAGTGTGGTTTTACCTGCGCGGCGAAGAGTACTCGGCGCAGATCGACTACTTCGCAGACAGCGTTCGCACAGGCCGGCTCGACGGCGAGAACACTTTTTCTTCTGCGCTCGAAGCCGATCGCGTTGTGGCGATGATCCTAGATGGCGGTGCGGCGGCTGGGCCGAGTCGGCCGGTCGAGAGCCAGCGCAAGGGGCTCTGGTCGCGCATTGCCGGGTGAGTTGTAACAGGCGTGGGTCGGCCGTTTCGGCGCCGCGTGATCAAGACATTTGGCTTTGAAGCTTCGCGCACTCACGAACATTCCAATGGACAGAGTACTTTTCGGCGACAACCAGTTCTTCGGCGTCAACCACATGTCGGAAGACAAGGCGCGCGCGCAGTCGATGCGGTTCCAGGACCTGCAGGCGATCATCGACGTGCTCGATGCCGCCTATGCCGAAGGCATCCGGACTTTCATGTGCACCTCGCATGACCGCGTCGCCGACATCTGCGACCACTTCCGGGCCCATCCCGACAAGTACCCCGACTACATGTTCTATCCGTGCATGCCGTACGCCCACAAGTACGCGAACGCGGTGACCGAGCACGGGATGATCGAGGCGCTGCGCATGTTCTTGCCACAAGAGGGGGCCATGGCGGCAATGATGAAGGGCGGCGTGGCGCTCGCGAACAAGGACATCGAGGCGATCATGCAGCTGCTGATCGACGCGGAGATGAAGATGTTCCACGGCTTGAGCACACCAGTGATGTTCATGCAGAACGTCATCACCGACCTGCTGCTCGGCCTGCGCATGAACGACTGCTTCCGCTTTTTTCACGACCACGTGCGCAAGAAATACGGCGCCGAGCCGGGCTACATCACGATGAACGTGCCGCGCCTGCTCGACGCGCTCGATGCGGTGGGCATCGACAACCCCATCGTCTGCGCCAACGTCAACAAGATCGGTTTTCGCATGTGCGGCGGCGTGGCCACGTACGAGCGGGCGATCGCCGAGCGGCGCTTTCGTCCGGTGGCGATGTCCATCCTCGCGTCCGGCGCCATCGCGCCGCGCGAAGCGATCGCTTATGTGTGCGCACAGCCGCGCATCGAGTCGATGGTGTTCGGCGCCTCCGGCCGGGCCAACATCCGGCAGACGAAGGCGCTCATCGACGAACTGAGCAGCGAGCGCCCATCCGCCCTCGCCACGCCCTGAGAACCGTCTTCGCAAGCCATCCCGTTTGGCTACAAGACGTTTCGTTGCCCGTTGCGGCGGCAGCGCCCTCGGGCCGCCCGTCCTGACTGGCCTGGCGTCCGGCCGAACCGCGAGACCCCCCGCCCCGACTCACATCTGGAAACGCCGCTACCCCGCGCCGCGCCGAGGATGACGCTTGCCGGCGCGACCGGCCTGAATGATTCCGTACGCGGCGAAAAGACAAGCGCCACTCTCGACAGCGACCCGCAGCGCGCACCTGACGCGCGGTCGCGTCTGGTAACACAGAGCACTCAGCAGAGTGCCGCATGGGCCGATAGGGACCTGTCGGCTTTGAAAGGTGTGCAAATGATCGAGCTTGAAAAGCAGGGCGGGAACGGCCGCCTGTGGTGGTGCGGATGGCTGCTCGCGAGCCTGGCCGCGTGCGGTGGCGGGAAAAGCAGCGTCGAGGATGTCGCAGCGGATGCGGCACAAGGCGGCGAGATCCTGAAAGTAGGAGCTCAGAGCTACACCGCCAAGTCGTGCGCGATCGAAGGTGGACAATGCACTTTCACCGGCACGCAGCTGGTCGCCTACGGCGCCAACGGCCAATACAACGTGAAATTGCTGACCGGCGGCGCCGCCTGCAACAACGGCACTTTCGGCGATGCGCTCTATGGCGTGTCCAAGACCTGCTATGTCCTGGTCGGCCTGAGCATCGGCAGCGCAGTCGCCGCCGCCGATCTGCCCATCGCACCGGTGGCTCCCGTGTCGGCGACCGCACCGGCCGTACCGGTTGCGCTCGTCACGGCGCCCGTCGGCATGACCATGCCCGTCGGCATGACCATGCCCGTCGGCATGACCATGCCCGTCGCCTCACCGGCAGTCGATCCTGGCGTCAAGCCGAGCAAGCCCGAGGCGGCGCGCTTCCTGGTGCAGGCGACCTACGGTCCGAACCTGGCCGAGATCGACCGGCTCTCGAACATCGGCTACGGCGCCTGGCTCGATGAGCAGTTCGCCGCCGCGCCGATGGACAGCCACTGGGACTACGTGCGGCGGCGCGGGCCGATCGGCTGCAACCCCTGCACCTCCGGCAACATCAATGCGGTGATGGAGAGCTTCTGGATGCACGCGGTCCGCGGTTCCGACCAGCTCAAGCAGCGCACGGTCTTCGCGCTCAGCGAGATCTTCGTCGTGAGCACGGTCAACACCTGGCTCGAATCGGTGCCCACGGCGCATGCAGGCTACCTCGACATGCTGTCGAAGAACGCGTTCGGCAACTTCCGCACCCTGATCGAGCAGGTGGCCTTGCACCCGTCGATGGGCGCTTACCTGTCGCACCTGCAGAACGACAAGGAAGACCTGGCGACGGGCCGCATGCCGGACGAAAACTTCGCCCGCGAGCTGCTCCAGTTGTTCTCCATCGGGCTGTGGGAGCTCAACGACGACGGCACGCGCAAGAAGAACGCCGCCGGCAACGACGTGCCGACCTACACCCAGGCCGACATCATGGGCATGGCGAAGGTGTTCACCGGCTGGAGCTGGGGCGCCGGCGACTGGGGTTCGGGTTTCACCAACGTGAATCCCAACGACCCCTACGAGCGTGCCTTCAACCAGCCGATGATCGTGTACCCGGCACGTCACAGCAGCAGCGAGAAGCGCATCATCCGCGGCGTCGTGATCCCGGCCAACACCTCGGGCCAGCAGAGCCTGAAGATCGCACTCGACACGATCTTCAACCATCCGAACGTCGGTCCGTTCATCGGCAGCCAGCTGATCAAGCGGATGGTGACCAGCAACCCGAGCCCAGCCTACGTCAAGCGCGTGACGCAGGCCTTCAACGACAACGGCAGCGGCGTGCGCGGCGACATGAAGGCCGTCATCCGCGCCGTTCTGGTCGATCCGGAAGCGCGTGACGCGGCCAAGCTGGACGACCCGCGGTGGGGCAAGCTGCGCGAGCCGATGATCCGCTACGCGAACTTCATGCGCGCCTTCGACGTGAAGTCGACGGGCGGCGTGTACAAGATCTGGAACCTCGAGGACACCCTGTCGAGCGTCGGCCAGAACCCGATCCGCCCCCCGAGCGTCTTCAACTGGTTCCGGCCTGACTACTCGCCGCCGGGCACCCTGTCGAGCCAGGGCATGGTCGCCCCGGAGTTCCAGATCACGCACGAGACCACCACGACGGGCTACGCCAACTTCATGGCCACCGTCGCCGAACGTCAGAACACGTGGTTTCGCGACAAGGTGATGGCGCAGTACGGGCCGACGGCCGATTACCTGGCCGGTGACTACTCGGCCGAGATGGCGCTGGCGGGCAATCCGAACGCCCTGCTCGACCGCCTGAATCTTCTCCTCATGGCGGGGCAGATGAGTGCGGCCACGCGGAAGACGATTTTCGATGCGGTAAGTGCGACGCCGGCTGAAGCGGGTGACGGGCAACGCCGCGTCGCGTTCGCGGTCTATCTCATCATGCAGTCGCCCGAATTCATCGTTCAAAGGTAAGGGAACGTCATGACCACCATTCACAAGCACACCTCGCGTCGCAATTTCCTGAAGCGCGCGAGCGCCGCCTCGACACTCGCCGGCACGCCGTTCATGGCCAACCTGATGGCGATGGGCGCCGCCAGCGCACAGCAGACGAGCGGCCACAAGGCACTGGTCTGCATTTTTCTCGAGGGCGGCAACGACCAGTCGAACACGATCCTGCCGGCAAGCGGATCGGCCTACGACGGCTACCGGAACGGGCGGCCGACGATCGCGCTTGCCTCATCGCAAATGCTCGGCTTGTCGCCGGCTGGTTTCAGCGGCCCGTCGCTGGCGATGCACTCGTCTCTGGGTGCCATGAAGCCGCTTTTCGACCAAGGACGCGTCGCCGTGCTGGCAAACGTCGGCACGCTTGCAGCACCGCTGACGCTCGCGCAGTGGAACGGCAGCGGATCAGCAGTGCCGTTGCCGTTCCAGCTTTTTTCCCACTCCGATCAAGCCGGCGCCTGGCAAACGGGGGTGCCCGATCGAGCCAGTGCAACCGGATGGCTCGGCCGTATCGGCGACCTCACGGCCGGCGCCTTCAACCCGGGCAGCGGTGTTTCGATCGCCGTCTCCACCGCCGGCAACAACCTCATCCAGACCGGTAATTCGACGACCCAATACCAGATCACGACCCAGGGCGCGGTGAAAGTCGGCGCCCTCTACCCGAGTGACGCCTGGGCTCCGATCGCCGCCGCGACGAGGAAGCTCATGACGGAGGCTCGCACGAACATGCTGGAGGCCGAGCTCACGAAGGTGGCGAGTCGCGCCGTCAATACCGAGTCGCTCGTGACCCGCGCCCTCGCCGGCGTGCCGACGAACCTGCCCTTTCCGGACACTTCGCTAGGTCGCCAGCTGTCCATGGTGGCGAGAATGATCGGTGCGCGCGGCGCCTTGTCGCAGCAGCGGCAGATCTTCTTCGTGAAAGCCGGCGGCTACGATGCGCACGGCAATTTGCCAGGCGAGCACGCAGCATGCTTGAAGGAACTTGGCGACGCGATGGCCGCTTTCTATCAGGCCACCGTATTGCTCGGCGTCGCTGGCAATGTCACCACGTTCACGGCCTCCGATTTCGGTCGTGCCCTGCAGAGCAATGGTCGCGGCTCCGATCACGGTTGGGGCGGGCACCACTTCATCATGGGTGATGCGGTGCTCGGCAACCGCATTTACGGCGCCTTTCCGACGGTCGCCCTGCGCGGCCCGGAAGACGCCGGCCAGGGCAGGCTGCTGCCGACGACGGCAGTCGACCAGTACGCGGCCACGCTGGCACGGTGGTTCGGGGTTGCCGACGCGGACATGTCGACCGTATTGCCGAACATCGGGCGGTTCGCGCAGAGGAATCTCGGCTTTATGGGTTGATGTCCGAGCCGGGGGCCGCCCAGCATCTCAACGCGGGGCTGTCATCGCCTTGTCGACCAATACGCGCGCCGGAATGCCGACGGCGGTTGCTCCTGCTGGCACGTCGATCAATACGACCGCATTGGCGCCGACAAGGGCATGGTCGCCGATGACGACGCCACCGAGGATCTTCGCGCCGGCGCCAATGTCGACGTGACCGCCGATGACCGGCGCGCCGTTTCTTCCCACCGCGAGCGTTACCTGTTGAAGGAACAGGCAGTTCGGACCGACGACGGCGTCGGGGTGGATGACGATGCCGTTGGCATGCGGTAGCACGAGCCCGCCGCCGAGGGCGCAGCGAAGCGGAATATCGGCTCCGGTCACCACGCTCCAGAAGCGGTGCCGCAGTACGGCCATTCGTCGCATTGCAACGGCAATCGGGCTGCGCGATCCTTCCAGCCGCTGATAGGCGCGCACGCTAGCGAGCAGCGACCGCGATGGATGCCAGGCCCAGAACGGCTTGGCCTCGCGCGACCAGTCGGGAACGGTGGCCGAAGGCCGTGCGTCGGAGTTCAATGCCATCGCTGGGCCCTATCGCGTTCCGTCGTCGCGCTTGGTGCGCACCCACTCGCTCTGCCGGCGCCACAGCATGCGCACGTACATCGGCAGCTTGGCGACGATGTACAGCGGCACTGTGCCCAGTTGGCGCAGGCTGACGGCACCGCGACCGAAGCCGTGCCAGGCGATGGCGATGCTTGCCGACAACACGACCATCGACGCTGCAGAGACCACGAACGAGACCACCGACGCGCCCGATGCCGCCAGGACGGCGGCGATCAGCAGCACGATCGCCAGTGCCAGTACCAGAGTGCTCAGCGGCGGCACACAAACGTCCAACGCCATGGCGGCCAGAGCGCCATCGCGCCGCTGCAGCGCTCGGCCGAGCAAACGCGGACCCTGCGTCAGGATGATCGCCATGTGACCCTGTTCCCAGCGCTTGCGCTGCGTCGCCAGCCCGGCGGTTGTCGAGGGAAAGACGCTCCTGACCAGCGCTTCCGGGCAAAACAGCGGCGGTGTGCCTGCGGCCGCTAGGTCGAGCCCGAGCTGCAGGTCTTCGACGATGTGGCCGGAGGCGAGCGGCGCGTCGCGGATCACGGCCCAGGGAAAGGCCATGCCGGAGCCCATCAGCTGGCACGGCAGGCCCAGGCGATGAAAGCCGAGCGCACGGACCTGATTTTTCACGATCCATGCGAACTCGGCGATGCGCGTCTTGAGCGGCGCCCCGATCGGCGACGTCATCAGATAGAGCGCCTGGACCGGTCGGCCGGAGCGCAAGCAGAGGCGGGCAATGCGGTCGATAGCACCCGGGGCGGCGAGGCAGTCGGCATCGATGCACACGACAACGGCGGGTGGCGCGGCCGTTAGCGCACGCACGCCGAAGTCGAGCGCATAGCCCTTTCCGCGCCGGCTTTCGTCG
>CAXSEJ010000007.1:1029-26266 GCA_964236395.1 uncultured Rhizobacter sp. | reverse complement strand
CGTCGCGTCGCCGACGAGCAGCGAAGTCCCGGGCGCCAGGTCCTGGCTCATGCGGATGCCGCGCCGTGCGGCGTCGGCTGCGACCAGCGAGACCGACGCGCCGACGAGCTCCGCAAGCTCGAGCGTCGTCGTCAGCAGGCGCAGGTTGTCGGCCTCGATGCGGGAGAGGTCGAGCACGTCGTTGATCATGGCCAGCAAGTGCCAGCCCGCCTGCTGGATCTGGCCGACCCATGGCCGCTGCGCCGGCGCGAGCGGGTGGCGCTGGTCGATCTCGAGCAGCTGCGCGAAGCCGAGCATGGCGTTGAGCGGCGTGCGCAGCTCGTGGCTCATGCGCGAAAGAAACTCGCTCTTGGCGCGGTTCGCCGCCTCGGCCGTTTCGCGGGCGTGCTCCGCCTCCTCGAGTCGCAGGTGCTCGGTGATGTCTTCGACCACGCCGACGATCCGCCACGGCTCGTTCTTCGCGTCGCGCAGCATCGAGACCGTGCCGCGCACCCAGAGCGTGGTGCCGTCCTTGGCGAGCAGGCGGCGGTGGCTGCGGTACATCGGGGTGGCGCCGTCGACGAGCTGCGCCGTGAGTGCGGCCTCGCCGGCCAGGTCGCCCGGGTGCGTGAGCTCTGCCGCCGGGAGCGCCGCGAGCTCGCTCTCGGCGTAGCCGGTCAGCTCGCAGAAGCGCGGATTGGCCTGGATGATCTGGCCGGCGAGGTCGGTGTAGACGACGCCGATCGGCACGTTGTCGAGGATGTTGCGGAAACGCTGCTCGCTGGCCCGCAGCGCCTGCTCGGCGGTGTGGCGCTCGCCGACCTCGGCCCGCAGCGCCGCCGTCCGCTCGCGCACCGCGCTGGCGATGCGGCGGGTCCGGCCGGTCGTGATCAGCAGCGAGGCCGCGAGCATCGCGGCCGAGACCACGCCGACTGCGCAGAAGACCCAGGCGCTGCGGTCGGAGGCATCGGGCAGGTCTTCCGGCCGGGCGGCGGCACGCAGCTCCCATTGCCGGCCGGCATAGAGCAGAGGCCGGTCGTCGACGAAGGCCGGCATGGCGCTGTCGCAGCCGCGAGCACCGGCCAGGCGCCGATCGCCGCCCGAGCCCGCAGCGTCGACGACGCACAGCGCCAGGTAGGCCGGCACCTTGCCCGCCAGCTCCTGCAATTGCGTCTCCATGGACAGTGCCACGAAGACCAGGCCGCGCAAGGCGGCGCGCCTCTCCTCGGCGCCCGCCGCGGCGCGGTCGTAGATCGCCTGGTAGACCACGATGCCGCCCGGCGTGTCGGCGGGTCCGTGCGGGGCGAGCCCGAGGCCGGCGCTGGCCACCGGCCGGCCGGAGTCGATCGCGGCGGCGATGGCAGCCCGCGTCGCAGGAATGGAAAGCGCGTTCACGCCGAGCGCCGACGCGTTGCCCTGTGACGGCTGGATGTGGCGAACGGCGACCACGTCGCCGGGTTCGAAGCCGGCCGCAGGGGCGCCGACCCCGGCCCCGGCGCCGCCGCCATCGCCGCGGTCGACGACGCGAAAGCCGGCGCTGCCTTCGCTGCGCGCCCGCGACTCGAACGCCGCGATGTCGTCCTTGCGCACCCGCTCGCTCCAGCCCATCGCCCGCACCGCGCCGCCGCTGAGCCAGTGCTGGCTCGCCACCTCCATCTCGGCCTCGCCGAGCGAGCGGCTGACGCTGACGACGCCGCGCAGGGCCTCGAGCGCGCGAAGCGGCTCCTGCAGCTGCGTCGCGAGGATCAAGGAGGCGACGGAGGCGTCGTGCTCGAACGCCGTGCGCAGCCGCTCGTGGTTCCAGCGAGCCGCCTGCAGGATGCCGAGCGCCAGGAAGGCCAGCACCAGCGTCATCGTCAGTCCGACCGGCACCCGGCGCGGCGCCCACTCGGAGCGCGGCCGGCCGATCACGGTGAGGACCACCGGCGCGACGATGAGCAGCCCGGCGAGGTCGCCGATCCACCAGGTGAGCCAGGTGAAGGTGAGCTTCGACTCGGCCAGGGTGGCAGCGGCGGCGAGCGTCACGGTCACGACGCTGGCGGCGACCAGGCTGGCCACGCCGCAGGCGGCGAAGAAGCGGGCGACGTGGCGCGGCTGGGTCAGCACCAGCGGCTCGCCGACGTGGCGGGCGACCAGGTGGGCGCCGACGAAGGCCTGCAAGGCGGCGCCGACGCCGGCGGCCAAGGGCAGGGCCGCCGCGGCGACGCCGTGCCCGTCCAGCCCCCGGCCCCACAGCCACTGGACGAGTGCCGCCGCCACGCCGATGCCGACGAGCATCGGCCGGCCGTGGAC
Organism: uncultured Rhizobacter sp.; assembly: GCA_964236395.1. GTDB lineage: Bacteria > Pseudomonadota > Gammaproteobacteria > Burkholderiales > Burkholderiaceae_C > Schlegelella_A. Next base: position 23,995 of record CAXSEJ010000007.1, on the reverse strand, counting down.
CAGCGTGCAGGCGAGCGCGATGCCGGCCGCCGGATTGAGCGCCGACGCGTAGCCGGGCGGAATGGCCAGACCAAGCGCGGCGAGCCCGGCAGCCGTGCACGCGAGCGTGGTCAGGACGAGGGCAACGCCCCAGCCCGGCCAGGGCCCGGGCACCGGCGCCGACGGGGTGGAAACGGACGCAGGCGGCATGGGCGATGCGGCCTGCGCGAGATCAGACGTTGAACAGGAAATTCAGCACGTCGCCGTCCTTGACGACGTACTCCTTGCCCTCTGCGCGCATCCGGCCGGCTTCCTTCGCCCCGTGCTCGCCGTGGTGGGCGATGAAGTCGTCGAAGGCGATGGTCTGGGCGCGGATGAAGCCGCGCTCGAAATCGGTGTGGATGACACCCGCCGCCTGCGGCGCCGTCGCGCCGACCGGCACGGTCCAGGCGCGCACTTCCTTCGGGCCGGCGGTGAAGTAGGTCTGCAGGCCGAGCAGGCCGAATGCCGCGCGGATCAGCCGGGCGAGGCCGGATTCCGTCTGCCCCATCTCGGCCAGGAACAGCGCCCGGTCGGCGTCGTCCATGTCGGCCAGCTCGGCCTCGGTCCTGGCGCTGATGGCGACCACCGGCGCGTGCTGGCGTTCGGCGTAAGCGCGCAGGCGGTCGAGGTAAGGGTTGTGCTCGAAGCCGTTCTCGGCCACGTTGGCGACGAACATCGCCGGCTTTGCGGTGATGAGGCAGAGCGGCTTGAGCACCGCCTGCTCTTCCTTCGAGAACGCGATGCTGCGCACCGGGCGCACCTCGTTGAGCGCCGCGTCGCATCGCTCGAGCACCTCGACCAGCCGCTTGGCCTCCTTGTCGCCGCCCGACCTGGCGACCTTCTGCGAGCGGGCCAGCGTCTTCTCGACCGTCGCCAGGTCGGCCAGGCACAGCTCGGTCTGGATGACTTCGATGTCGGCCACGGGGTCGACCTTGCCGGCGACGTGGATCACGTTGTCGTCGTCGAAGCAGCGCACGACGTTGACGATCGCGTCGGTCTCGCGGATGTGGGCGAGGAACTGGTTGCCCAGGCCTTCGCCCTTGGAGGCGCCGGCGACGAGGCCCGCGATGTCGACGAACTCGACGATCGCCGGCACGATCTTCTCCGGCTTGACGATCGCCGCCAACCGGCCCAGCCGCGGATCGGGCAGCTCGACGATGCCGACGTTCGGCTCGATCGTGCAGAACGGGTAGTTCTCGGCCGCGATGCCGGCCTTCGTGAGGGCGTTGAAGAGCGTCGACTTGCCGACGTTGGGCAAGCCCACGATGCCGCATTTCAGGCTCATGGAAGGGGTGTCGGTTCGGAGTTCAGCCGGGGAGTTTAGTCGGCACCTACACTGCGCCGGACCCTGTATCGAGACGCCGCGATGCCCTTCCAGACCCTGTCACCGCAAGAGCGCGACCTCGGCGGCGGCTTCGTCGTGCGCCGCCTGCTGCCGCAGGCCGGCCGCCGCGCCGTCGGCCCGTTCGTCTTCTTCGACCATTTCGGGCCGATCGACGTCTTGCCCGGCGCCCACCACGACGTTCGGCCGCACCCGCACATCGGCCTGGCCACGCTGACGTATTTGTTCGAGGGCGCGATCCAGCACCGCGACTCGACCGGCGTGGTCCAGCGCATCGAGCCCGGCGCGGTGAACCTGATGTCCGCCGGCCGCGGCATCGTCCATTCCGAGCGCACGCCCAAGGACCTGCTCGGCGTGCCCCACCGCAGCCACGGCCTGCAACTGTGGATCGCGCTGCCCGAAGCGGCCGAGAAGTCGGCGCCGACCTTCCAGCACGTGACCGCCGACCGCATTCCGACGGTGCGGCTGCCCGGCGCCGCGGTCACGGTCGTGGCCGGCAGCGCCTGCGGCGGCACCTCGCCGGTGGAGACGGCGTCGCCGACGCTCCTGCTCGTGTTCGCCTTCGACGTCGCTTCCACGGCGGGCGGCGTCAAGCTCGCCGCGGGCGACGCGGCGGAGCGCGCCCTTTACGCACTCGACCACCCGATCGAGCTCGACGGCGTCAAGGTCGACGAGTTCACTCTGGTCGTGCTCGAGCCAGGCGCCGAGCCGGTGTTGAGCGCGCCGCGGGGCGGGCGCGTCGTGCTCCTCGGCGGCGAGTCGCTCGGCCACCGCTTCCTGTCGTGGAACTTCGTCTCCAGCAATCGCGAACGCATTCGCGCCGCGGAGGACGACTGGCTGGCGCAGCGATTTGCCAGGGTGCCGGGAGAGACCGAGTTCATTCCCTTGCCGACGCGCGTCACGCCGAGCGCGCCGGCGGAGCCGCCGCCGCAGCAGACCCCGGCAGCAACATGAGCGCGTTGCCGGCGATGGCCAGCGCCGCGCCGGCGAAGGTGAGCACGTTCGGGCGGAAGCCCTCGAAGACGAGCGACACCACGAGCGCCAGCAACGGCGTCATCACGCCGATGGTGCCGGCCGGCCCGGCGCCGATGCGGTCCTGCACGGTCAGGAAGCAGGCGAACGCGAGCACCGAGCCGGCGAACGCCAGGTAGGCGAGCGAGAGCCACCACGACACCGCGGTCGGCACCGGCGCGACCTGGCCGACGGCGAGTGCCACGACCGCGGCCGAGAAGGCGCCGTACAGCATGCCGAAGCCGAGCACCGGCAGCAGGGGCAGCTTGCGCTGGCGGTTGCGGCTCGCGGTCAGGCTGCCGATCGTCGACATCAGCACCGCGCCGAAGGTGAAGGCGGCGCCCCGGGCGGCGTGCTCGCCGCCGCCCGGCCGCGTGAGCTCGGGCCAGAACATGAGCGCGACGCCGGCGACGCCGAGCGCGCCGCCGAAGGCGAAGCGCGCCCGCAGCGCGGTGCCGAAAAGCGCCGCCGCACCGACCGCGGTGAGCAGCGGCGAGGCCGAGTAGCCCACGGCCACCAAACCCGACGGCACGAAGCGCTCGGCCTGGTAGACGCAGACGTACGACACGCCGTAGAGGAACACGCCCTGCAGCGCGAGGACCGCGTGGTCGGCCCGGCCGAAGCGCAGCGGCACGCCGCGCCAGTGGCAGAAGAGCAGCACCGCGCCGCCGGCCAGGGTGAAACGCAGGGCCACGCCGAGCTCGGCCGGGAAGGCGGCGAGCTGGTAGGTGATCGCATGCCATGTGGTGCCCCAGACGAGCACGCTGATGGCGATGAGCTGCCAGGTCCTCAGGCCGTGCACGGCGATGCCTTCACGCGAACGCGTACGAGGCGGTTCCGCGTGCGCCCACCGTGACCCTGCAGCCCATGCCCTCGACGACCACGGCGTTCATGGCGAAGGTGATGGCGCCGCCGAGGCGGGCGTCGGCGCGGTAGCCGGCCAGCGTGTCGGCGACGTCGTGGCCGCAGCTCGCCGTGGCCGGGTCGACATCGGGGATGGGGCAGCGCTGGCACGGCTTGACGAGCTTGAGCCGGACGGTGCCGCCGGGCGTGTCGAACGCGATCTCGTCGAGGTGGTCTTCGTCGTGCGCCTCGATGCCTGCGAGCACGATGTTCGGCCGAAAGCGCGCCATCGTCACCGGCTCGGCGCCGGCGGCCGCCAGGCGACGGTTCAGCTCGCCGAGCGACGCCGTGGACGCGACGAGCAGCGGGTAGCCGTCCTGGAAGGCCGTCTCGGCCTCGATCGCGCCCGTCCACGTGCGGCTGGCGAGCCGCCGCTGCTCCGGGTCGAAGCGGGCCAGGCGCAGGCGCCTGCCGAGGAAGTCGCTGAACCATTGCGCACAGAGCGGCCCCATGTCGAAGGCAGCGACACGGTCGTTCCATACCGTCACCTGGCACGCCGCCTCGACGCGGTCGAGCGCCACGTGAAGGGTGAGCATGCCCGGCGCGCGCAGCACGAGCTCGCCGCCCTTGAACGCGGGCCGGACCAGCGCCATCCGCGGCAGCTCGCGCTGGCTCACGAACACGCCGGCCTCGTCGACCAGCATCCAGGCGCGGTCGAGATCGAAGCCCGTCTCGACCAGCTCGGACTCGCGCGGCGACGTGCCGGCGCACGACTTCACCGGGTACACGTGGACCGATTCCACGCTGACGTCGACATCGCTCATCGACTCGAATTGTCACCGAGCGCAAACCTACAATCGTGGCCATGCAAGCCTTCGACGTGCGCGTCAGCGGCGCCGGCATCGTCGGCAAGGCGCTCGCCCTCTCGCTGGCCCGCCTCGGCCTCTCGGTCGCCTTGCGCGGCCGGCCGGCAACAGCCTCCACGCCCGAAGACGACGTGCGCGCCTATGCGCTCAACTCGGCCTCGGTCGACCTGCTGCGCGGCCTGAAGGTGTGGGATGCGGTCGCCGCCGGCGCCGCCACGCCGGTCCACGAGATGCGCGTGCGTGGCGATTCGGCCGCCGGCCTGCTCGAGTTTTCGGCCTGGGAGCAGCGCGTCGGCGAACTCGCCTTCATCACCGACGCCGCCGTGCTCGAGCACGAGCTCGACGCCGCCCTGCGCTTCGCGCCGCACGTGACGCGGGTCGACAGCGACGTGGCTGCGACGCTCGTCGCCCACTGCGAAGGTCGCGCGGCGGCAGCGATCGCTGGCCTCGACGCCGGCTTCGAGCGCGTCGACTATGGCCAGCGCGCGATCGCCGCCCGGCTGATCGCCACCGAGCCGCATCGCCACGTCGCGCGCCAGTGGTTCGCCGCGCCCGACGTGCTCGCGCTGTTGCCGTTCGACCGGCCCGAGCCGAGGCGCTCGTACGCCCTCGTCTGGTCGCTGTCGAACGAGCGTGCGCAGGCCTTGCTGGCCGCTGACAGCGCGGAGTTCGAGCGGGCGCTGGCCGACGCCACGCACGGCGACGCCGGCGGCCTGTCGCTGGCATCGAGGCGCGCGGCCTGGCCGCTGCTGCGCGGGCAGGCGGCCCGCTGGTACGGGCCGGGCTGGGTGCTGCTCGGCGACGCGGCGCACGTCGTTCATCCCCTCGCCGGCCAGGGCCTCAACCTCGGCCTGGCCGACGCCGCCGCGCTGGCCGAGACCATCGCCGCGCGCGAGCCGTGGCGCGGCCTCGGCGACGAACGCCTGCTCCGCCGGTACCCGCGGCGGCGCGCCGGGCCGACCTGGGCGATGCTGCGCATTACCGACGGATTGCAGCGTTTGTTCGCCGAGCCGGGCAACCCGTCGAGGCAACTCCGCAACAATGGCATGACGCTCGTCAACCGCATCACGCCGCTCAAGCGCTGGCTCGCCGGCCAGGCGCTCGATGCCTGAAAGACCGACACCATGAACCGACTTCCGCACGCCCTCCTGATCGCGTTCGCCGGCCTCGCTTCGGCGCTGTGCTTGACCCCGCCGGCGCGTGCCGACGACGCATCGATCCGCAAGAACATCGGCGAGCGGCTGCCCGACTTCCCGAAGATCGACGAGATCACGAAGACGGCGCTGCCCGGCATCTACGAGCTCCGCATCGGCGCCGACATCCTCTACACCGACGAGAACGGCGATCACCTGATCGAGGGCCAGGTGATCCAGACGAAGACGCGCGCCAACCTCACCGAAGCCCGCATCTCCCGGCTCACGGCCATCGACTTCAAGACGCTGCCGTTGAAGGACGCGATGGTCTGGAAGAGCGGCAACGGCGACAGGAAGCTCGTGGTCTTCGCCGACCCGAACTGCGGCTACTGCAAGAAGTTCGAGCGCGACCTCCAGGAGGTGAAGAACGTCACCGTCTACACCTTCCTGTACCCGATCCTGGGCGCCGATTCTGCGGCCAAGTCGCAGGCGATCTGGTGCGCCAAGGACAACACCAAGGCATGGCGCGACTGGATGATCAAGGGCACGGCGGTGACCGACAGCCCCGCCTGCGATCTGTCGGCGCTGCAGCGCAACGTGGCGCTGGGCAGGAAATACCGCATCAACGGCACGCCCGGCCTTGTCTTCGAGGACGGCAAGCACATGCCGGGCGCCCTCGGCACCGAGCAGATCGAAAAGCAGCTCGTGACCAGCCGCGCCGCGCGCGGCTGACGCCGGGCCTCGCCGCTGCGAAGGCGCTATAGCCTCACAGCGCGTCGAGGTCGGCGAGCATCGCTGCAGCACGCTCGCGCAGCGACGTGCGATCCGCCGCCGTGCGACTCTCGAGGTGCTTGACCATGAACATCGTGCGCGGGTTGTGCTTCAACTCGGCTTGGTGGCGGTCGAGGAAGTTCCAGTACAGCACCGTGTACGGACAGAGCGGCCTGGCGCGCTTCTCGGCCTGGGCTTCGGTCGGCGCGTAGTGGCAGCCGCCGCAGTAGTTGCTCATCCGGTCGATGTAGGCGCCCGACGCGATGTAGGGCTTGCTCGTGAAGCGGCCGCCGTCGGCGTAGAGCGCCATGCTGGCGACGTTGGGCAGCTCGGCCCACTCGACGGCGTCGATGTAGACGGCGAGGTACCAGTCGGCGACCTGCTTCGGCTCGACCTCGGCGAGCAGGCCGAACAGGCCGGTGACCATCAGCCGCTGGATGTGGTGCGCGTAGCCGTGGCGCAGTGTCTGGCCGACGGCGGCGGCGGCGCAGGCCATCTTCGTCTCGCCGGTCCAGTACCACCAGGGCAGCTTGCGCCTGGCCTGCAGGTGGTTGGCTTCGTACATCGCCGGCATGTCGCGCCAGTACACGCCGCGCATGAACTCGCGCCAGCCGAGGATCTGGCGGACGAAGCCTTCGCAGCCGGGCAGTTCGGCGTCGCCGCGGCGGTAGGCGGCCTCGGCCGCGGCCACGACCTCGCGCGGGTCGAGCAGGTGCAGGTTGAGGCTCGACCAGAGCAGCGAGTGCCAGCCGAACGGCGTGTCGGTCCACATCGCGTCCTGCCAGGTTCCGAAGTTGACGAGGCGCGCCTCGACGAAGCCGGCGAGCGCGCGCAGGGCGTCGTCGCGCGTCACCGGCCAGGCGAAGTCGGCGAGCGAGCCGGGGTGCGCGGCGAAGCGCCGCTCGACGAGGCCAATCACCTCGCGCGTGATCTCGTCGGGCGCGAACCGCTCGGGTGCGGCGATGAGGCCCGGGCCGGCACGCCCCGCCGGCGACTTCGGCCAGCCCTTGCGATTTTCCGCGTCGAAGTTCCAGCGGCCGCCCTCCGGCTCGCCGCGGCCATCGAGCAGCACGCGGTGCGTGCGCCGCATGTCGCGGTAGAAGAACTCCATGCGCAGCGACTTGGCGTGCGGCCCGGCCCAGCGTGCGAAGTCGGCGCGCGAGCAGAAGAAGTGGGTGTCGTCGAGCGCCTGCAGTTCGACGCCGGCGGCGGCGGCCGCAGCCGCGACGTCGCCGCCGACGCGCCATTCGCCGGCCTCGACCAGGCGCAGCCGCTGCGGCCGCAGGCGGGCCAGCGCTGACCGGAGCCGGCCGGCCAGCGTCGGCTGGGCTTCCGCCTCGGCGTCGTCGAGGTCGACGTAATGCACCGTCTTGCCGCGCGCCCGCAGCTCGTCGCGAAAGTGGCGCATGGCGGCGAGGAAGATCGCGATCCGCGCCTTGTGGCTCCACACGTGCGTGGCCTCGCCGGCCGCCTCGATCATCAGCACCGCGTCGGTCGCCGGATCGAAGCCGGCAAACGCCGGGCTGCCGTGGCTCAGCTGGTCGCCCAGGACCAGGACGAGGTTCTTCATGCGCGCCTGCTCTGCGACCATGGGGCCAAGTGTGCGACCGACGACCGTGCCGTGCCGGCCGGCGACAATCCGCCGATGGCCCGTCATGGCATCCACTACCGCGTCGACGTGTCGGCGTTCTCGAGCCACACGTTTCGCGTCGAGCTGACGATCGCCGCACCGTCGCCGACGCAGCGCCTCAGCTTGCCGGTCTGGATTCCCGGCAGCTACCTGGTGCGCGAATTCGCGCGCCACCTCTCGGCGCTGGCGGCGGAGCAGGGCGGGCGCGCGGTGCCCATGCGCCAGCTCGACAAGGCGACGTGGGAGGTGGCCTGCCGGGGCACCGAGCCGCTCGTCGTCGGCTACGACGTCTATGCCTTCGACACCTCGGTGCGCGCCGCCTTCCTCGACGCCGGGCGCGGCTTCTTCAACGGCACCAGCGTGTGCCTGCGTGTCGACGGCAGCGCGCACCGACCGCACTCGCTGTCGATCGCCGGCCTGCGCGCCGGCTGGGACGTCGCCACCGCGATGTCGCCGCTGCATGGCGTCGACGAAGCGCACGCCTTCGCCGCCGCCGACTACGACGAGCTCGCCGATCACCCGGTCGAGCTCGGCCCCTTCTGGCGCGGCCGCTTCACTGCCGCCGGCGTGGCGCACGAGTTCGTCGTCGCCGGCGCCTTGCCCGACTTCGACGGCGAGCGCCTGCTCGCCGACACCGCGCGCATCTGCGAAACCGAGATCCGTTTCTGGCACGGCCCGGACAAGCCGCCGTTCGAGCGCTACGTGTTCCTGCTCAATGCCCTCGAGGACGGCCGCGGCGGCCTCGAGCACCGGGCCAGCACGGCACTCGTCGCGCCGCGCCGCGACCTGCCGTCGCTCGCCGGCAAGGAGGCGGGCGAGGGCTATGTCGAGGTGCTCGGCCTCATCGCGCACGAGTACTTCCACGCCTGGAACGTCAAGCGCCTGACGCCGCGCGATTTCGCCCCGCTCGACTACGGGCGCGAGAACTACACCGAGCTGCTCTGGTTCTTCGAGGGCTTCACCTCGTACTACGACGACCTGCTGGTGCTGCGCGCCGGGCTCATCGACAGCGCGCGCTACCTGAAGCTGCTCGCCAAGACCGTCGGCGCGGTGCAGGCGTCGCCGGGTGCGGCGGTGCAGAGCGTCGCTGCGGCGAGCTTCGACGCCTGGGTCAAGTTCTACCGCGTCGACGAGAACACGCCCAACGCCACGGCCAACTACTACGCCAAGGGCTCGCTCGTCGCCCTGGCGTTCGACCTGAGCTTGCGCAGCGAAGGTCGCGGCAGCCTCGACGACGTGATGCGCCGGCTCTGGCAGACGAGCGGCGGCGGGCCGATCGACGAAGCCGCCATCGCGGCGGCGCTCGAAGCCGTCGGTGGCCGTTCGTACGCCGGCGAGCTCGCCGCCTGGGTGCATGGCACCGAAGCCTTGCCGCTCGCCGGCCTGCTGCGACACGTGGCCGTGGCCGTCGAGCCCCAGCCCGCGACGCTGGCCCAGCGGCTCGGCGTGCGCGTCGCCGAGAGTGCGCTCGCCGGCGTCAAGATCACGCACGTGTTGCGCGGCGGCGCCGGCGAGCGCGCCGGCCTGTCGCCAGGCGACGACGTGCTGGCGGTCGGCGGCTGGCGCGTGCGCCGGCTCGACGACGCATTGCGCGCCCTCGGCCACGGCCTCGTGCCGTGCCTCGTCGGCCGCGACCAGCGCGTCGTCGCCCTCGACTTCGACGTCGGCTCGCTCGGCGGCGCCGAGACCGGGCCGGTGCAGCTCAAGCCGTCGGCCGAAGCCGACGAGGCAGCGCGCAAGCGCTGCGAGGCATGGACGGCCGGCTGAATCCGACCCGCGCCACCCGCGCGGCGCGGTGGGCCTGGCGCCGCCGTGCCGCCTTCGCCGGCGTCGCGGTGCTCGTCGTGCTGCTTCACCTCGCCTTGACGCGCGCGCTTGCCGACCAGATGGGCAACTTCGATCCGGCGCGGGCGATGCCGCAGCGCATGACGGCGGCCTATGTGAGGACGATCGAGCCCACCGCGCCGGCACCGGCCGCAGCGGTCGCCGTGGCGCCGATGCCCGCTCGGCGCACTGCCCGCGCCGCGACCCGGCCGCCACCCGCGGCGTCGGCGGCGTCGGCGTCGGCGGCGGCGGTCCGGCCGGCGGCCGAGCCGCTGCGGGCGCAGGCGGCGGCCTCGCCCGCCTCCGAACCGGCCGAGGCACCGCTGCCCGAGGTGGCTGCGGCCACCTCCGATCCGGCCGCGGCCGCGAGCGCCGCCGTGACCGCGCTCGCCGCGGCCGACGCGGCCTCGGCCCCGACGCCCTCCGGCTACCAGTGGCCGGCCTCCACGCGCCTGAGCTACGACCTCACCGGCAACTACCGCGGCGAGCTCAGCGGTCAGGCGCAGGTCGAGTGGCTGCGCCGCGGCGACCGCTACCAGGTGCACCTCGACCTCAGCGCCGGGCCCGAATTCGCGCCCATCTTCTCGCGCCGCATGAGCAGCGAGGGCCGCATCGAGGCGAGCGGCCTGGTGCCCGAGCGCTACGACGAAGACACGCAGGCCATCCTGCGCGAGCGGCGCCGTGCGACCGTGCTCTTCGAGGCCGACTCGGTGGTGCTCGCCAACGGCCAGCGGCGCGAGCGCCTCGCCGGCGTGCAAGACACGGCGAGCCAGTTCGTGCAGTTCAGCTTCGTGTTCTCGACCCGGCCCGAGCTGCTTCGCGTCGGCAACACCTTCGAGCTGCCGCTCGCCCTGCCGCGCGGCATGGAGCCGTGGACCTACGACGTGCTCGAGGAAGTGACGCTCGCCACGCCGTTCGGCCCGCTCGCCGCGTTTCACCTCAAGCCGCGCCGCGCCCTGCGCAAGAACGGCGAGCTGACGGCCGAGATCTGGTTCGCGCCGGAGCTGCGCTACCTGCCCGTGCGCATCCGCATCCAGCAGGACGCGTCGACCTTCATCGACCTCACCATTGCACGCAAGCCCGAGATGGCGGCGTCTTGATCATCGGAGACACCCGCGCCATGACCTACGCCTGCATCCTCACCGACGTGCGCGGCGCCGGTCCTCGGCGTGCCGGCGTCATCACGCTCAACCGGCCCAAGCAGTACAACGCCCTGAACGACCAGCTCATGGACGAGCTCGGCGCGGCGCTGAAGGCCTTCGACGCCGACGACGTGATCGGCTGCATCGTGCTCACCGGCGGCGAGAAGGCCTTCGCCGCCGGCGCCGACATCGCCGCCATGGCGCCGTTCGGCTTCGTCGACGCCTACACGCGCGGGCTGATCAGCCGCAACTGGGAAACGATCCGCGAGATCAGGAAGCCGGTGATCGCCGCCGTCGCCGGTTTCGCCCTCGGCGGCGGCTGCGAGCTGGCGATGATGTGCGACATCGTCATCGCCGCCGACAGCGCGAAATTCGGCCAGCCCGAGATCAAGCTCGGCATCATCCCCGGCGCCGGCGGCACGCAGCGCCTGCCGCGCGCCATCGGCAAGGCCAAGGCGATGGACATGGTGCTGACCGCGCGGCTGATCGACGCCGCCGAGGCCGAGCGCGCCGGTCTGGTCTCGCGCGTCGTGCCGGCGGCCGAGCTGATCGACGTGGCCCTGGCCGCCGCCGAGACCATCTGCGGCTTCTCCGGACCGAGCGTGATGATGGCCAAGGAGGCCGTCGACCGTGCCTACGAGTCACCGCTGTCGGAAGGCATCTCGTACGAGCGGCGGCTGTTCCATTCGCTGTTCGCGACCGACGACAAGAGCGAGGGGATGGCCGCCTTCCTCGCCAAGCGCAAGCCGGAATTCAGGCACCGGTAGGCAGGCCCATGAGCAACTGCATGCTGGGCCGGGCGCTCGTGATCGCATTGCTGCTGACGGCGCGGCCCTGCGCTGCGGAAGACGACTGGTTCGGCGGCGACAAGCGCGCCCACTTCCTCGGCGGCGTGCTCGTCGGTGGCGCTTTCTCGGCCGGCACCGGCTCGCGCACGCCGGGCATCCTCACGGGCTGCGCCGTCGGCTCGGTCGGCGAGCTGATCGAGGCGGTGCGCTTCGGCTGGTCGAGCCCGCGGGTCAGTGCCAAGGACTTCGCCGCCGAGTGCGCGGGCGGGCTCGTCGGCGCCTACATCGGAGTGCGGCTCGCCAGCAACGCACGTGTCGACGCGGCGAAGGAGAACGACGCGCACGACTCGTGGGGGTCGCCCGACAAGCGCGCCCACTTCGCCGGCGGCCTCGCCGTCTCCGGCCTGGTGGCCAATGCCACCGACTCCGCCACCGTCGGTTTGCTGAGTGGCTGCGGCGTTGCCGCCGTCGGCGAGCTGATCGACGCACGCCACGGCTGGCACAGCAAGCACGTCAGCGCCAAGGATTTCGCCACCGGCTGCCTCGGCGCCGTCGCCGGTGCATTCGCCAGCGTCCAGGTCGCGCCCCATCGCATCGTCTGGAGCAAGCAGTTCTGAGCCGGACGGGGCGGGTTCAGCCCTCGTTGCGCAGCGACGGGAACAGGATCACGTCGCGAATGCTCGCCGAGTCGGTGAGCAGCATCGCCAGCCGGTCGATGCCGATGCCGCAGCCGCCGGTGGGCGGCATGCCGATCTCGAGCGCGCGGATGTAGTCGGCGTCGTAGTACATCGCTTCCTCGTCGCCGGCTTCCTTGTGGGCGGCCTGGGCGCGAAAGCGCGCCGCCTGGTCCTCGGCGTCGTTCAGCTCGGAGAAGCCGTTGGCGAGTTCGCGGCCGGTGATGAAGAGCTCGAAGCGCTCGGTGACGGACGGGTCGGCGTCCGAGGCGCGGGCCAGCGGCGAGACCTCCACCGGATAGTCGACGATGAAGGTCGGCTGCCACAGCTCGGCCTCGACCGCGGCCTCGAACAGGCCGAACTGCAGCTCGGGCAGCGCCCAGCGCGCCGGCGCCGGCTGGTGCAGCGCCTGCAGCTTCGCGCGCAGGACCGTCGCGTCGCCGGCTTCGGCGTCGCTCAGGCCGGCGTGGCGCACCAGCGACTCGCGCACCGTCAGGCGCGTGAACTTCGCGTCGAGGTCGACCTCGCGGCCGGCGTAGGAGAGCGTCGCCGAGCCCGCGGCCTCGCGTGCGGCGTGGCGCAGCAGCTCCTCGGTGAAGTCCATCAGGTCGTGGTGGTTCCAGTACGCGGCGTAGAACTCGAGCATCGTGAACTCGGGGTTGTGCCGCACCGAGATGCCTTCGTTGCGAAAGCTCCGGTTGATCTCGAACACGCGCTCGAAGCCGCCGACGATGAGGCGCTTGAGGTAGAGCTCGGGCGCGATGCGCAGGAACATCTGCTGGTCGAGCGCGTTGTGGTGGGTGACGAACGGCCTGGCATTGGCGCCGCCCGGGATCGGATGCAGCATCGGCGTCTCGACCTCCATGAACGCGTGCTCGACCATGAAGCGGCGGATCGACGAGAGCGTCTTGCTGCGTGCCACGAAGCGCTGCCGGGCGGCGTCGTCGGTGATGAGGTCGACGTAGCGCTGGCGGTACTTGTCTTCGGCGTCGGCCAGGCCGTGGAACTTGTCGGGCAGCGGGCGCAGGCTCTTCGTGAGCAGGCGCAGCGACGCCAGGCGCACCGAAAGCTCGCCGGTGCGCGTCTTGAACAGCGTGCCCTCGGCGCCGACGATGTCGCCGAGGTCGAGGTGCTTGAAGTCGTCGTAGGCGGCGTCGCCGAGCGCTTCCCTGGTCGCGAAGAGCTGGATCCGGCCGCTGCCGTCCTGCAGCGTCGCGAAGCTGGCCTTGCCCATCACCCGCTTGAGCATCAGCCGGCCGGCGAGCGAGACCGCGACGGCCTGCGGCTCGAGGGCCTCGTTGTCGAGGTGGCCGTGCAGGCGCGCCAGCTCGTCGGCGCGGTGCTTCGGCTTGAAGTCGTTCGGAAAGGCGATGCCGCGCATGCGGATCGCGGCGAGCTTGTCGCGGCGTTCGGCGATGAGGGAATTTTCGTCGTCTGTGGTCATGGGCGTCCCGTGCGGCCGTGCATTCTAGGAAGCATCGGCGATGCGACAATTCGCGCCGCACGACCCATGAGCTCCCGCTTTCCGCGCCTCTCCGGCCAGGCCTATTTCCTCGGCCTCGCGGCGATCAATGCGACGCACGGCCTGCTTCCCTTCTTCGCCCGCCGCTGGCTCTACCGGCTCTGTCGATTCGACATCGATCCCACCGCCACGATTCAGGGCGGCGTGCGCTTCTTTCACGTCGGGCGCCTGCGCATCGGCGCCGGCACGCTCGTCAACCGCGGCGTCTACCTCGACAACCGGGCCGGCATCGCCATCGGCGCCCACGTCTCGGTCGCCCACGACGTGCGCATCTACACCATGGGCCACGACGTCCACGACCCGGGCTTCGCGACCAAGGGCCAGCCGGTGCGCATCGACGACCGCGCGGTGCTGTTCGCCGGCGCCATGGTGATGCCGGGCGTGCACCTCGGCGCCGGCTCGGTGGTGATGGCCGGCGCGGTGGTGACGAAGAGCGTCGCGCCGCAGCGCATCGTCGGCGGCAACCCGGCCGTCGACATCGGCGCGCGCGAAGGCGAGCCGGCCTACACGCTCGATCGGCGCTACTGGTTCGCGCATTGAAGATTGCGGTCGTCGACGGCAGCTCGTCGGTGCTGCCGTACGACTTCCATCTCGTTCGCGCCCTCGCCGCGCAGGGCATCGAGGTCGACTTCCACGGATCGCTCACGCGCTACAACGGCGAGCTGATCGAGGCGATGCGGGCGCTGCCCGGCGTGACCGTGCACGCGCGCGCCATCTCGGGCACGGTGAGCTCTCGGCTCGGCGGCGTGTGGCGCTACCTGAGGCTGCTCGTCGGCGTGTGGCGAGCGCGCCGCCGCTACGACGCCGTCAACCTGCAGTTCAGCGTGCTCTGGCCGCTGGAGATGCCTTTCCTGTTCGCGCTGCGCCGCTGGCTCGTGTTCACCGTGCACAACGCCGTGCCGCACGATTTTCGAGGCCGGCAGCACGCGCCGACTCGCTGGATCGCCACGCTCGCCCGCACCCTCGTCTTCCCGAGCCGGTTCACGCACGACGACTTCCTGCGCCGCTACGGCGAGCGTTTCACCGCTCGCGCCGCGGTGCTGGCGCACGGCGCCATGCCGGTGGAGCCCGACGCGCCGGCCGTGCCGTACCGTCGCCTCGACCGCCCGGAAGCCGTCGTGTTCTGGAGCACGGTCAAGCCCTACAAGGGCGTCGAGCTGTTCGCCGACCTGGCCCGCTCCGCGCCCTTTCGCGCCCTCGGCCTGCCGCTCGAGGTGCACGGTGCCTGGGCGCCCGAACTGCACGGCCTGCGCGACGAGCTCGCTGGCCTCGGCGTGAAGGTCGTGCCGGGCTTCATCGACACGCCGGGACTGCTCGCGCTGCTGGCGCGCCCGGTTGTCTTCGTGCTGCCGAGCCGCGGAGCGACGCAGTCGGGGGCGCTCTACACGCTGCTGCACCACGGCCGCTTCTTCGTCTGTGCCGACGTCGGCGACCTCGGCGACTTCATGCGCCGCTTCGGCCTCGAGCGGCTGCTGCTGAAGGAGCGCAGCGCCGACGCGGTCGTCGACTGCATCGAGGCGATGTCGGTGCATGGCGACGAGCTGGCCGAGCGCTTCCAGGACGCCCAGGACGCTTCGTCGTGGGCCGTCGCCACGGCTGGCGCGGCGGCGGTCTACGCAGGCGCCGATGCCACAATCCGCGCGACCCCATGATGCGACTGATCCAGCGCGCGCTCGGACGGGCCGCGGCCAGATGAACCGCAGCGCGCCGCGCCTGCTGACCTCGCTGCCACCGGTGTACGCGGCGGCCGCGGTGCGGCTGGCGCTGCCGCTCGCGGTCCTGCCGCTCGTCGCCGCGCGCGTGGGCGCCGAGGAATTCGGCCGGCTCGGCTTCATTCTGGTCTGGGCCGCACTGCTGGCAACGCTGGTGGAGGGCGGTTTTCTCGCCGCGGCGACCCGGCTGGCCGTGGCCGCGACTGCCGGGCGGCAATGGCAGCTGGCCCGGCAGGTGTTCAGTGCCCGATGCCTGCTCTCGCTGCCGGCCGTGCTGCTCGCCTTCGCCGCCGTCCGTTGGGCCTCGCCCGACGCCGCCCATCCGCTCGCCGACGGTGCCGCCATCGCGGCGCTGGCCTGCGCCCTCGGCTGGCCGGCGACCTGGTACCTGCAGGCCACGCACCAGCTCGACCGCTGGGCGCGCGTCGAGATCGCCGTCCACGGCTGCTTCGTCCTGCTGTGCGTCTCGTTCGCGCACAGCGTCGCCGCCTTCGTCGTGCTGCAGTTCGTGGCCTCGACCGCGCTCGCGGCGATCGGCTGGCGCTGGCTGCGCTCCGACCTGGCCGAGCCGGCCGGCACCGAGCGCCTGCTGCACCGCTCGGCCCTGGCGCCGGGCCTACGCCTCGGCGCGGCGATGCTGCCGGTGTCGATCGCCGGTGCGGCCTACTCCTTCGCGTTGCCCGCCGCCGCCGCGACGCAGCTCGGCAAGAGCGAGCTCGGCGTCTACTTCATGGCCGACCGCATCGTCCGCGCCTTGCTCGCGGCGGCCGACCCGGTCTTCTCCGTCGTTTATCCGCGCATCGTCGCCCTGTTCGCGCGCAGCGCCCGGGCGGCGCTCTGGTACGCGGCGCGCTGGGCGGCTGCCGGCGCCGTGGCCGGGTCGCTCGCCTTCGCGCTGGTTCAGGCGGTCTGGCCGCTGCTCGAGCCGGCGTTGGCGGCAGGCGCGGGCAGCATCGACGTCGAGCGCGTGCACGCCGTCGCCGCCGTCCTCTCCGGGCTCTGGCCGCTGCTGCTCGGCTGGAAGTTCTTCGGCTACTGGATGCTGGGCAGCGGCCGCCACGACACGGCGTACCGCAGCAGCATGATCGCCGGCGGCATTGCCGGCGTGAGCGCCGCGGCGACGTTCGGCGGCGCCGCGGGCGCGGTCGGGCTCGCCTGGACGGCGCTCGGCGTCGAGGTGCTGGTGATCGCGGTGGCCGTTGCCGGGATGGCGGCGGGTCGCGCTTTCCAGCGCCCGGCCTGAGCCCGTCGCATGGGCATCGACCTGCACAACCTCGGCCTGCTCGCCCATGCGCAGGACCTCGGCGCCAGCTTCACGCGCACCGTCGGCATCGGCCGCCAGGCGGTGTTCGTCGATCCGCCCGAGCTGGCGCACCACCGCGCCCTGCGCGCCCTGCCGGCGCTCGTCGAGGCTCCCGTGCCGGCGGGTGCGCCGCGCTACTTCGAGCCGATGCTGTCGCAGTGGTTCGGCGCCGCCACGGTCGACTCCGTCGACGCCTCGCCCTACGAGCAGGCCAGCATCGTGCACGACATGAACCTGCCGTGGCCGGCGGGCATGCCCGGCCTCGGCAGCTACGACGCGGTGCTCGACTTCGGCTGCCTCGAGCACGTGTTCTCGTTCCCGGTGGCGTGGCGCAACTGCGTCGACCTGTGCGCCGTCGGCGGCCACCTGCTCCACGCCCTGCCGGCCAACAACCTCGTCGGGCACGGCTTCTACCAGTTCTCGCCCGAGCTCTTCTTCAACCTCTACCGGGCCGAGAACGGCTTCGAATTGCGCGGCCTGTGGATGGCCCTGAAGGCCGACCCGCGGCACTGGTGGAAGGTGGCCGACCCGCGCCAGCGCCATCGCCGGGTGACGCTGCGCAACGCGCACGAGACCTACATGATGGTGATCGCGCGCAAGCTGCGCGAGTGCGGGCCGCTGCCAGCGCCGCAGCAGTCGGACTACGCCGAAGGCGAGTGGCGTGGCGATGCGCCGACCGCCGCGCATGCCGCATCGCCGGCGGACCGCCGCGCTGCGGCCGGCGCGCTCGCTGCGCTCGGCGTGCTCGACGCGGCGCGCCGGCTGCGCGACCGCGTCGGTGGCTGGCGGGCGGCGTCGCTCGACCTGCCCGCGCCCGACTACGAGCGCGTCGTCGTCGCCGACCTGCTGCGTCGCGGCGGCGCCGGATGAGGGCGGCGGTGGCCGATGCGAAGTCGATCTCCGTGCTGCTGCTGTGCGAGAGCCTGGCCGTGACCGGCGGCGTCGAGCGCTTCGTCTGCCAGCTCGCCGGCGACCTGGCGGCGCAGGGCCTGCGGGTGGCGATCGGCAGTGCCGACCCGGCCGGCACGCCGCCCGCCTTCGCCGTCGCTGCGCAGGTGGCCGTGCGGCATGGCCGTCCGGGGCCGGTCGAGGCCGCCACCGAGGCCAGCGGTCCGGCGCGCGCCTGGCGGCTGCTGCGCGCGCAGTGGCGGGTCGGCCGTGCCCTCGGCGCCATCGCTCGGCGCGAGCGGGCCGACGTGCTGGTGCTGAACGGCCTGGTCGCCGCCTGCATGACGCTGCTGCTCTCGCCGGGCCTGGCCCGGCGCTCGATCTGCTGCGACCACAACCACTTCTTCGCCCGCTCACGGTTCTGGCGCGCGCTGAGGGCGCGGCTGTACCCGCGCGTCGCCGCCGTGGTCAGCCTCAGCGAAGCCGACAAGGCGCGCTTCACGGCGCTCAACCCGACCACCCGCGTCATCGCCAACGCCTCGGCCCTGCGTGCCGACCGGCCGGCGGTGCCGGCCTCGCCGCGCGTGCTCGCGGTGGGCCGTCACCAGGCGCAAAAGGGCTTCGACCTGCTGCTCGATGCGTGGGTGCACGTCGTCGCGGCGCACCCGGCGGCGCGCCTGCGCATCGTCGGTGCCGGCCCTTTGTCGGCCGACCTCGCGGCCCAGGCCGACCAGCTCGCCATCGCCGGCAGCGTCGACTGGACGCCGCCGACCGACGACATCGCTCCGCTGTACCGCGAGGCCGCCGTCTTCGTGCTCTCCTCGCGCTACGAGGGCATGCCGCTGGCTTTGCTCGAGGCCCAGGCGCTCGGCGTGCCGGCCGTCGCCTTCGACTGCCCGACCGGCCCGCGCGACATCGTCACTGCCGAGACCGGCGTTCTGGTGCCGGCCGGCGACACCGGCGCGCTCGGCCGGGCGATCGTCGACCTGCTCGCCGATCCAGTCCGTCGGGAGGCCATGGGAAGGGCGGCGATCCAGCGCAGCGCCGAGGTCTTCAGCCCCGCGCGCCAGGTCGCGGCCTGGGCGGCGCTCATCCACGACGTGCACGCCATGCGCTCGGAGCGCGCGGCATGAGCGGCGAGCCGCGGCGCGTGAGCATCGTCGTGCCGTGCCGCAACGAGCGCGGCCACGTCGAGGCCTTCGCCGCCAGCGCGTTGGCGCAACGGCTGCCGGCGGGATGGGCGCTGGAGATCGTGGTGGCGGACGGCGAGAGCGACGACGGCACGGCGGAGTGGCTCGCCGCCGCCGCCGCGACCGAAGATCGGCTGCGCCTCGTCGCCAACCCCGGCCGCATCGTCTCCACCGGCCTCAACGCCGCGCTCGCGCTGGCCCGCGGCGAGGTCGTCGTGCGCATGGACGTGCACACGACGTATGCCGACGACTACGTCGCGGCGTGCCTGGCCACGCTGGCCCGCACCGGCGCCGACAACGTCGGCGGGCCGTGGCGGGCCCAGGCGGTGCCGGAAGGCGGCGCCATGCAGGCCGCGGTCGCCGCCGCGTTCCAGTCGCCGGCGGTCGCCGGCGGTGCGCTCTCGCGCCGGCTCGACCACGATGGCCCGGTCGACACCGTCTACCTCGGCGCCTGGCCGCGCGCCACCTTCGAGCGCTTCGGCGGCTTCGACGAGACGCTGGTGCGCAACCAGGACGACGAGCACAACCTGCGCATCGTGCGCGGCGGCGGCCGCATCTGGCAGTCGCCGAGCATCCGCAGCGCCTACCGGCCGCGGGCGCGGCTCGGGCAGGTGTTCCGCCAGTACGCGCAGTACGGCTACTGGAAGCCGTTCGTGATGCGCAAGCACGGCCAGCCGGCGTCGCTGCGACATGTCGTGCCGGCGCTGTTCGCCGTCGTGCTGGCGCTGTGCGCGGGCATTGCGCTCGCAGGCGTCGCGACATGGCCGCTGGTCGCGCTGCTCTTTGCCTACGCGCTCGCCGTGGTCGCGATGACCGGCAGCGCGGCAACGGCAACACGGCCCGGCGTCGGTACGCTGCTGCGCGTGCCGCTGGTCATCCTCGCCTGTCATGTCGGCTACGGCCTGGGCTCGATCGCCGGCGCCGTCGATGCGATGCGCGGCCGGGGCGCCGGCACCCGCTTCAGCGGCCTCAGTCGATGAGCGGCGACCGGTCCGTGGACGCAGAGGCCGATGCCGTGCGGGCCCGGTACGCCCGCCGGCTCGACGGCGACCCGCGCTATCGGCTTTCGAACCCTGCCGCCCTGGCCGCCATGCAGGAGCGCCAGCGGGCGATCGTGCGGCTGCTGCGTCGACGCGGTCTGACGGATTTCGCCGGTCTCTCGCTCCTCGAGGTCGGCAGCGGCAGCGGCGGCAACCTGCTCGAGCTGCTCTGGCTCGGCTTCGCTGCCCACCGCCTGCACGGCATCGAGCTGCTGGCGGAGCGGCACGAGGCAGCGCGCGCCCGCTTGCCCGAAGCCGTCCGGCTCACGCTCGGCGATGCGAGCGAGCCGGCGATCGCCGCAGGCAGCGTCGACATCGTCCTTGCGTCCACCGTGTTCTCGTCGCTGCTCGACGACGCCTTTCAGCAGCGCCTGGCCAGCGCCATGTGGCGCGCCGTCAAGCCGGGCGGCGGCGTGCTCTGGTACGACTTCACGGTCGACAACCCCGGCAACGCCGACGTGCGCGGCGTGCCGGTGGCACGGCTGCGGGCGCTGTTTCCGCAAGCGCAGATGCACGTCGAGCGGGTGACCCTGGCGCCACCGATCGCGCGTGCCGTCGTGCGCCTGCACCCGGCCCTCTACACTCTTTGCAACGCCTTGCCGGCGCTCCGCACGCACGTGCTCGCATGGCTCGGCAAACACCCCTGACCGATGCCGGAGCCCCTGCCTTTCCTGCCCTTCGCGCTGCCCGACATCGGCGAAGACGAGATCGCCGAAGTCGTCGACACGCTCCGGTCGGGCTGGGTCACCACGGGGCCCAAGGCCAAGCGCTTCGAGGCCGACTTCACCGCCTTTCTCGGCGACCCGGCGCTGCATTCGCTGGCCGTGAACTCGGCCACCGCCGGCCTGCACCTCGCCCTCGAGGCCTGCGGCATCGGCCCCGGCGACGAGGTCATCACCACCACCCACACCTTCACCGCGACGGCCGAAGTCGTGCGCTACCTCGGCGCCGAGGTGAAGCTGGTCGACATCGACCCGGCCACGCTGTGCATCGACCCGAACCGGGTCGAGGCGGCGATCACGGCGAAGACCAGGGCGGTGATCCCGGTGCACTACGCCGGCCTGGCCGCCGACATGGCGGCGATTTTGTCGATCGCCGAACGCCACGGCCTGAGGGTCGTGGAAGACGCCGCGCACGCGCTGCCGGCGACATGCGGCGGCAAGCCGGTCGGCACCCTCGCCAGCGACGCGACGGTGTTCAGCTTCTACGCCAACAAGACGATCACGACAGGCGAGGGCGGCATGGTCGTGACCCGCGACCCCGCGCTCGCCGCCCGCATGCGCACCATGCGCCTGCACGGCATGAGCCGCGACGCCTTCGACCGCTTCACCGCCACGGTGCCGAGCTGGTACTACGAGATCGTCGCGCCGGGGTTCAAGTACAACCTGACGGACATCGCGGCGGCGATCGGGATTCATCAGCTGCGGCGGGCCGAGGCATTCCAGCGCCGGCGCCAGGCCGTCGCGGGCCATTACGCGTCGGCGCTCGCCAGGCTGCCGCTGATCGCGCCGCCGGCCGCGCCGGCCGGCGACCTGCATTCGTGGCACCTGTACGCGGTGCGCCTCGCCGACGACGCACGCGTCGGCCGCGACGCCTTCATCGAGCGCCTGTTCGCGGCAGGCATCGGCTGCAGCGTCCATTACATCCCGCTCCACCTGCAGCCGTACTGGCGTAACCGGTACGGGCTGCGACAATCCGACTTTCCGCATTCGCAGCTGGCATTCGAGCGCCTGCTCAGCCTGCCGATCTATCCGAAGATGACAGGGGCAGACGCCGACCGGGTCGTCACGGCGATCCGGGCTGCGCTGGCGTGACGGCTTCCAGGCGACGGGCGGCAGCCGCCAAGCGGCTGCTCGACGTGCTGCTGTCCGCCACGGGGCTGGTGCTGCTGTCGCCGCTGTGGGTCGGCATCGCTGTCTGGGTCAGGCTCGATTCTCCCGGGCCGGTCTTCTTCAGGCAGGAACGCGTCGGCCGGGGCGGATCTACTTTCCGGATTCACAAGTTCCGCACCATGCGCGATTCGCCGGCCGCCGGCCCCTACCTCACCGTCGGCGCCGACCCTCGCATCACGCGGGCGGGTTCGTTCCTGCGTCGAAGCAAGCTCGACGAGCTGCCGCAGCTGCTCGATGTGCTGCTCGGCGACATGAGCCTCGTCGGGCCGCGCCCCGAGGTGCCGCACTACGTGGCGATCTATCCAGCCGATGTCCGGGCCAAGGTGCTGAGCATCCGGCCCGGCATCACCGACCCGGCTTCGCTTCGCTTTGTCGACGAGGGCGAGCTGCTTGCGGGCGCCGCCGACCCGGAGCGTGAGTACCGCGAGGTCGTGCTGCCTGCGAAGCTGCGGCTGGCCGTCGAGTACGTCGAGCACGCCACATTCGTCGGTGACCTGCGCGTGCTCGGCATGACGCTGCAGTCGATGTTCAGGCGCTGAGCGGCATGGTCTCCAACGGCGCCTGGGACACGGTCGACATCGGGCTGACACGTCTGCGCGCGCATCGCGTGTGGCTGACGCTGGCGCTCGATGCGGCCATCGTCGCTCTGGCCTGGAATTTCACCTACCTTTTCCGGCTCGGTTTCGAGCGCTGGTGGTCGGCGCGGCCAGGGTACGACCCCTGGGTGATGGTCGCAGTCGCTCTCGTCTACGTGCTCGTGCTCTCGCTGCTTCGCGTACCACGCGGCCTGTGGCGCTTCTCCGGTTTCGCCGAGATCAGGAATCTTGCCTATGCCTGCGCCTTTGCGGGTGTGCTGAGCGGCGGGGTGGTTCTACTTCTGCAGTTGCGCGAGGTTCCCCGGGCGGTGTTGGCGCTGCACCCTCTCATGTCGTTCATGTGCCTGAGCGCGGCCCGCGTCGCCTATCGCATGCTTTACGAGCACGCGCGCAGCAAGCGCAGCGAGGCCGTCGCCGAAACCCGGCGCGCGGTCGTGCTGGGGGCGGGGGAAGCCGCACGGATGCTGCTCGCCGGCCTGCGCGACGATGGCTGGACCGTGCTCGGGCTGCTCGACGACGATCCCGCGAAGCGACACGCACGCATCGGCGGCGTGCCGGTCGTGGGTGTGCTCGCGGACGTCGCTCGTGCCGACATCCTGGCCACAGCGACCCACCTGATCACGGCCCTGCCCGGTGCGTCCGCGGCGCAACGCCGTCGGGCCTTCGAACTGGCCGCGACGACGGGCCTGCCGGTGCTGACCGTCCCCTCGCTCAGCGAGCTCCGCGACGCAGGGGCGCGCGTCGAGCGGGTACGCGCCATCGACGCCGAAGACCTACT
>CAXSEJ010000007.1:0-1019 GCA_964236395.1 uncultured Rhizobacter sp. | reverse complement strand
CGCGGCAAGACCGTGCTCGTCAGCGGTGCCGGCGGCAGCATCGGCAGCGAGCTGTGCAGACAGCTGGCGCAGCACCGGTCGGCACGACTGGTGCTGTTCGAACAAAGCGAATTCAACCTCTACACGATCGACCAGGAACTGCGCGAACGTTTCCCGGGCCTCTCGCTCACCTCGCTCATCGGCGACGTGAGGAACGAAGAGCAGCTGGCTCATGTGCTCGCACGCTGGCGGCCCCAGCTTGTCTTTCACGCCGCTGCCTACAAGCACGTGCCGCTGGTCGAAAAAGGCAACGCGGCGGCCGCCCTGCAGAACAACACCCTGGGCACCTGGCTGGCGGCGCGGGCCAGCGCCGAGGCCGGCGTGGAGCGCTTCGTGCTCGTCAGCACCGACAAGGCCGTCAACCCGACCAGCGTGATGGGCGCCACCAAGCGAGCTGCCGAAATGGCCATCAGCGAGCTCGCCGGCCGCTATCCGCACACCCGGTTCATGGCCGTTCGCTTCGGCAATGTGCTGGGCTCGAGCGGCAGCGTGATTCCGCGCTTCAAGGAGCAGATCGCTCGCGGCGGGCCGGTCACGGTGACCCACCCCGACATCACGCGTTACTTCATGACGATCGTCGAGGCGGCGCGGCTCGTGATCCAGGCAGCCGCCATCGGCCAGAGCGGGCAGGTATACGTGCTCGACATGGGCGAGCCGGTGCGCATCGTCGATCTGGCCAAGGACCTGATTCGCCTCGCCGGCCATTCTCTCGACGAGGTCGAGATCACCTTCACGGGGTTGCGCGCCGGGGAAAAGCTGTACGAGGAACTGATGGCCGACGCCGACGACACGGTGCCCACTTCAGTGCCTGCGCTGCGCATCGCCCGCCTCAAGCAGGCCGCCAATTCCGTTGTCGACCTGATTGCCCTGGCGCGCCGCAGGTCCCCGGTGGCCGACGACGCCGAAGTGCGGGCGGCGCTTCGCAGTGCGGTGGATGAATACAGGCCACAGCCGGCTGCGCAAGGCGCCGACGAACCCGC
>CAXSEJ010000006.1:0-28290 GCA_964236395.1 uncultured Rhizobacter sp. | reverse complement strand
AGCCGCTTCATGACGCTCTGGCCCGGCGACCTCATCAGCACCGGCACGCCGCCCGGCGTGGGCATGGGCATGAAGCCGACGCCGAGCTACCTGAAGGCCGGCGACGAGATCCGGCTCGGCATCCAGGGCCTGGGCGAGCAGAAGCAGAAGGTCTATGCCTGGGACCCGGCGCGCATCGATGACTAGACCCCCGCGCTCTCTGCGTTCTCTGCGCTCTGTGCGTTCGCTGCCCGCCGAGGGGGCGTGGCCGGGCTCGGGGCGGCCCGGCGCCCGGTCATTCCCGGCTTGAGCTCGTGACCGACCCGCTCGTCATCCGCATCCACCCGGCCGACGACGTCGTCATCGCCCGCCGGCAGCTCGTCGGCGGCACGCGCATCGAGAGCGAGGGCGTGACCGTTGCCGGGCTGGTGCCGCCCGGCCACAAGCTCGCCACCCGGCCGATCGCCGCCGGCGCGCCGGTGCGCCGCTACGACCAGATCATCGGCACCGCGAAGCAGGCGATCGGCGCCGGCCAGCACGTGCACACGCACAACCTCGAGTTCGCCAGCTTCACGCGCGACTACGCCGCGGCGAGCGGCGCGCGGCCGACGGCTTATGAAGCGGCGCCGGCCACCTTCGAGGGCATCGTCCGGCCCGACGGCCGCGTCGCGACGCGCAACTACATCGGCGTGCTGACCTCGGTGAACTGCTCGGCGACGGTCGCACGCGCCATCGCCGACCACTTCCGGCGCGACACGAACCCGCGCGGCCTGGAGCGCTTCGCGAATGTCGACGGCGTCATCGCCCTGACCCACGGCGCCGGCTGCGCGACGGCGAGCGACGGCGAGCCGCTGCAGGTGCTGCGGCGCACGCTCGGCGGCTACGCGCGCCATGCCAACTTCGCCTCGGTGATGGTGGTCGGGCTCGGCTGCGAGACCAACCAGATCGCCGGCATGCGCGAGCAGGAAGCGCTCGGCCCCGAGCTGCATGCCTTCAACATCCAGGAGACCGGCGGCACGAAGCGAGCGGTGGCGCACGGCATCGAGCTCGTCGAGTGGCTGCTCGAGGAAGCGAACCGCGCCGTGCGCACGCCGGTGCCCGCGAGCCACATCATGGTCGGCCTGCAGTGCGGCGGCTCCGACGGCTACTCCGGCATCAGCGCCAACCCGGCGCTCGGCGCCGCCGTCGACCGGCTGGTGCGCCACGGCGGCACCGCCATCCTCTCGGAGACGCCCGAGATCTACGGCGGCGAGCACCTGCTGACCCGCCGCGCCGCCTCGACCGAGATCGCCGACAAGCTCATCGCCCGCATCCGCTGGTGGGAGGGCTACTGCGCCCGCAACGACGCCGAGATGGACAACAACCCCTCGGCCGGCAACAAGGCGGGCGGCCTCACGACCATCCTCGAGAAAAGCCTCGGCGCCATCGCCAAGAGCGGCACGACCAACCTGGTCGACGTGGTCGAATACGCGCAGCCCGTGACGGCCAAGGGCCTGGTGTTCATGGACACGCCGGGCTACGACCCGGTCTCGGCCACCGGCCAGGTCGCCGGCGGCGCCAACCTCATCTGCTTCACGACCGGCCGCGGCTCGGCCTACGGCTGCGCGCCCTCGCCCTCGCTCAAGCTCTCGACCAACACCGCGCTCTGGGACAGGCAGGAAGACGACATCGACATCAACTGCGGCGAAGTGATCGACGGCACCTGCGCGGTCGACGCCATGGGCGAGCGCATCTTCCGCCTGATGCTCGACACGGCCTCGGGCCGCAAGACGAAGAGCGAAGGCCACGGCTACGGCCAGAACGAGTTCGTGCCCTGGGCCCTCGGCGCGGTGATGTAGTCGGGCGGCCGACGAGACTTTCTCCATGCCCCAACGCGACCAGGAAACCCAGACGCCTCGCGGGCCGGTGCCCGATGCCGCCGAGGAGGCGTTCGCCGAGCGGCTCGACGACCCGGTGCCTTCCTTCGGCTACGACCTGCTGCCCTTGATCGGCCTCGGCGGCTCGGCCGGGAGCATTCAGGCGCTGCTCGAGTTCTTCCGCCACATGCCGCACGACGCCGGCATGGCCTTCGTCGTCGTTCTCCATCTCAGCCCCGATCGCGAGAGCACGCTGGCGGAGCTGCTGCAGAAGTCGACTTCCATGCCCGTTCTCCAGGTGATGGACAAGGCCCGGGTCGAGGCCAATCACGTGTACGTGATTCCGCCCGGCAAGTCGCTCAGGTCGGCCGACGGCCACCTGCACCTGAGCGAGCTCGACGGCGAGCGCGAGCGCGGCAAGCGCACCGCCGTCGACCTGTTCTTCCGCACCCTGGCCGACTCGCACGGCCCGCACGCCTCGGCCGTCGTGCTCTCGGGCGCCGACGGCGACGGCGCCATCGGCATCAAGCGCATCAAGGAACGCGGCGGCCTGACCGTCGCCCAGGACCCCGACGAAGCCGAGCACTCGAGCATGCCGCGCTCGGCCGCGGCCACCGGCATGGTCGACTGGGTGCTGCCGGTCAGCGCCATGCCGCAGCGGCTGCTGGCCTACTACGCCCAGGAGCACCGGCTCAAGCTGCCGCCCGAGGACGGCCCGCAACCGGCGGCGCATCCGCCGCGCGATGCCGAGGGCGACGAGGCGGCGCTGCGCGAGGTGCTCGCGTTCCTGCGCTCGCGCTCGGGGCACGATTTTTCGTACTACAAGCGGGCGACGATCCTGCGCCGCATCGCCCGCCGCATGCAGGTCAACGGCAGCGACGACATGCCGGCCTACCTCGGCTTCCTGCGCACCCATGCCGGCGAAGCGGGCGCGCTGCTCCAGGACCTGCTGATCAGCGTCACCAACTTCTTTCGCGACCGCGACGCCTTCGACGTGCTCGAGGCCCACATCGCGGCGCTGTTCGAAGGCAAGGGGCCGGGCGACGCGGTCCGCGTCTGGGTCGCGGCCTGTGCCACCGGCGAGGAGGCGTATTCAATGGCGATGCTGCTGCAGGAACACGCCGGCACGCTCGCCGACCCGCCCCAGCTGCAGGTGTTCGCGACCGATCTGGACGATGCCGCGATCCGGACCGCGCGCGCCGGCGTCTACCCGTCGGCCATCACCGCCGATGTCTCCGCCGAGCGGCTGCGCCGCTTCTTCGTGCAGGAGCCGCGCGG
Source organism: uncultured Rhizobacter sp. (assembly GCA_964236395.1). Classification (GTDB taxonomy): domain Bacteria; phylum Pseudomonadota; class Gammaproteobacteria; order Burkholderiales; family Burkholderiaceae_C; genus Schlegelella_A. The sequence goes on along the minus strand of CAXSEJ010000006.1, from coordinate 25,177 downwards.
CTGGCGGGTCAAGAGCAGCCTGCGCGAGATCGTCCTGTTCGCGACGCACGACCTCCTCAAGGACGCCTCGTTCTCGCGCCTCGATCTCGTCACCTGCCGCAACCTGCTCATCTACCTCAACCGCGACGCCCAGGCCCGTGCCCTCGACATCTTTCACTTCGCCCTGCGCCTGGGCGGATTGATGTTCCTCGGCTCGTCGGAGGCGGTGGAGGAGGGAAATCCGGCTTTCTCCGTCGTCGACAAGAAGCACCGCCTCTACTCGCATCGCCAGGCGCCGCGTGCCAGCCAGGCGCTGCCGGACGGCCCCGGCACGCTGGTCCGGGTGGTCGACAGCCTGGCCAGGACCGGCCCCACCCTGCCGCGCGAGCTGCTGCTGCCGCCTGCCTTTGCCGCGCCGCCACGCCCGGGGTCCACCGCCGCTTCCCTGGCCAGGCTGCACCTGCAGCTCGTCGAGATGCTCGCGCCGCCCTCGGTGCTGGTCGACGCCAACAGCGAGATCGTGCATCTGTCGCAAGGTGCCGGCCGCTTCCTGCAGTTCGCCGGCGGCGCGCCCAGCGGCAACCTGCTGCACGTCGTCCACCCGATGCTGCGCGTCGAGCTGCGGGCGGCGCTCTTTCGCGCCGCCCAGACCGAGGTGCCGGTCGAGGTCCACGACCTGCCGATCGAGGAAGGCGGCGAAACGGCCAGTCTGGTCAACCTCAGGATCCAGCCCGCGGCCCATGTGCAGCCCGGGCACTTGCTGGTGGTGTTCGACAGGCACAGCACCGCGCCCGGCGCGGCGAGGCGGCGAGCCGGCGACGGCGACCCGGCCGCCCGCGACCTCGACCGCGCGCTCGAGCAAATGAAGTCGCACCTGCGCGACACCGTCGAGCAGTACGAAGCTGCCGCCGAGGAGCTGAAGGCGAGCAACGAAGAGCTCCAGGCGATGAACGAGGAGCTGCGTTCGGCTTCCGAAGAGCTCGAGACCGGCCGCGAGGAAGCGCAGTCGACCAACGAGGAGCTGAGCACCGTCAACCAGGAGCTCAAGAGCAAGGTCGACGAGCTCTGGCACGCCAACAGCGACCTGCACAACCTGATGGGCGCCTCGGCCATCGCCACCGTCTTCCTCGACCGCGACCTGCGCATCACGCGCTACACCTCGACCGCGGTGCCGCTCTTCAACCTCATCCCCGGCGACATCGGCCGGCCGCTGACCGATCTGAGCCACCAGCTCGACTACCCCGACCTGCGCCACGACGCGGCCGAGGTCCTGGCGCAGCTGGTCCCGACCGAGCGGGAGGTGCGGGACGCGAGCGGCCACTGGTACCTGGCGCGTGCGCTGCCCTATCGCACGCTCGACGATCGCATCGCGGGCGTGGTGCTGACCTTCGTCGACGTGAGCGAGCAGCGGCGCTCGGCCGCGGCGCACCGCGACTCGCAGGAGGCCCTGCGCCTGAGCGACGAGCGCCTGCGCCTGATCCTGGAGAACGCGCGCGACTACGCCATCGTCTCCACCGACCTCGAACGCAACGTGAGCACCTGGAACTCCGGCGCCGAGCTGCTGCTCGGTCACAGCGAAGCGGAGATCGTGGGCCACCCGCTCGATGCGATCTTCGTTCCCGAAGACCGCGCCGCCGGCGTGCCGGCCGAGGAGGCGCGGACGGCGCTGAAGGACGGCCGGGCGGGCGACGACCGGATGCACCTGAGGAAGGACGGCAGCCGCTTCTTCGCCAGCGGCGCCATGATGCCGATGCGCGACCACGGCGGCCGGGCACTCGGCTTCGTCAAGATCCTGCGCGACCAGACGCAGGCCCAGGGCATTCAGGCGGCGCTCGAGCAGAGCCGCAACGCGCTCGTCGACGCCCTTGCCGACAACGAGGCGGCGCGGGCCGATCTCGTCGCCGCCAGCAACGCCAAGGACCACTTCCTCGCCGTGCTCTCCCACGAGCTGCGCACGCCGCTGACGCCGGTGGTGGTGGCACTGCAGCTGCTCGACCGGCGCACCGATCTGGCCGCCCCGGTGCGCTCGACGATCGAGCTCATTCGCCGCAACGTGCGCATCGAGGCGCACATGATCGACGATCTGCTCGACCTCACGCGGATGTCGCGCGGCAGTTTCGACGTGGCCCGGCAGCCGCTGGACCTGCATGCCGCGATCCGCGGCGCGATCGAGATTGCCGAGCCCGACCTGCAGGGCAAGGGCCAGCGCCTGACCGCCTGCCTCGATGCGGCCGAGCACCACCTGCAAGGCGACGAGCACCGCCTGCAGCAGGCGGTATGGAACCTGCTCAAGAACGCCGCCAAGTTCACCCCGGCCGGCGGCGCCATCGGGCTGGCCACCGAGAGCGACGGCAGCCGCATCCGGATCGTCATCACCGACACCGGCATCGGCATCGAAGCCGAGGTCTTGCCGAGCATCTTCGCCGCCTTTCATCAGGGCAGTGCGGCGATCGCGAAGGAATACGGCGGGCTGGGCCTGGGGCTTGCCATTGCCAATGCCACCGTCAAGGCGCACGGCGGCGAGATCCGGGCGGAGAGCCCGGGTCGCGGGCTGGGCGCCGTCTTCACCATCGACTTGCCCCTCCATGACAGCGCCGATCCCGCACCGCGCCCTCCGGGTGTTCCTGGTTGAAAACCACCTCGACAGCCGGCTCATGCTGACCCTGCTGATGGAGCTCATCGGCTGCGAGGTCGTTTGCGCCGGATCCAAGGGCGAGGCCCTGGCCGCCGTTCCCGATGCGCACTGCGACGTGCTGGTGTCGGACATCGGGCTCGACGACGGCACCGGCTGGGACCTGCTCGAGGAGCTCGGCCCTGCCGCCCCACCCTACGCCATCGCCATGAGCGGCTTCGGCATGGCGAGCGACCTCGCGCGCAGCAAGGCGGCCGGCTTCCGCCAGCACCTGGTCAAGCCGATGGGGCAGGAAAAGCTGGAGAGCTACCTGCGCGAAGCCGAGGCGGAGCTGATCGGTTCCTAGCCGGAGGACGTGCTTGGCTCAGCCCAGAATCATCGTCATCGGCGCTTCGGCGGGCGGCGTGCCGGCCCTTTGCGAGCTTGTCCGCCGCCTGCCCGACGAGCTCGACGCCGCGGTGTTCATCGTGCTCCACATTCCGGCCCAGTCGCCGAGCCGGCTGCATGACATCCTCGGCCGGTGCACCACCATGAAGGTGCTCGCCGCCGAAGACGGAGCCCGCATCCGCCCGGGCCAGATCGTGGTCGCCCAGGCCGACCGCCACCTGATGGTCGACGAGAAGGTAATCCGCGTCACGCGCGGGCCCAAGGAGAGCCGCGTGCGGCCCGCTGTCGACGTGCTGTTCCGCTCGGCTGCGGCCGCGCACGGCCCGCGCGTCATCGGCGTGGTGCTGACCGGCACCCTCGACGACGGCACGGCCGGCCTCTGGGCCATCAAGGACCGCGGCGGCGTCGCGCTCGTCCAGGAGCCGGCGACGGCGGAGTTCCCGTCGATGCCCGAGAGCGCCATCCGCAATGTCGCCGTCGACCGGGTCCTGCCGGTCGAGAAGCTGGCCGGCGAACTGGCACGCCGCCTGAAGGAAGAACCGTCGACCGATGCCATGCGGCCGGTGCCGGAACGCATGCGGGTGGAAACTCTCATCGCCAGGGAAGGCAATGGACTGCAAGCCGGCTCGATGGATCTAGGCAGCCTTTCGAAGTACACCTGCCCCGAATGCCACGGCGTGCTGGTGCAGATCGAGGAAGGCACGATCACGCGCTTCCGCTGCCATACGGGTCACGCCTTCTCGATCAAGTCGCTGCTCGCCGACGTCAACGAGGCCATCGACACCGGCCTGTGGGCGACCTTGCGGGCGGTGGAAGAGCGGATCATGCTGCTCGAGCACATGCACCGGCTGGCGAGCACGTCGGGCGCAACGGCGGCAGCCGAAGCCGCCAGGGAGCAGGCCGAAAGCGCCAGGGAACGGGTGGAGACCTTGCGGGCGCTCGTGCTCGACGACAGGCTGTTCGGGCACCTGCCCGAAGACTGAACCGCAGACTCGAACGCAGCCCGTGTATGGGTCAGGCCGCGTCGCGCTCGCGGCGCGGCGCCGCCGTCACTTCGGCGACGATGCGGCCGCCGATGTCACTCCGACCCGACCGACATCGTCGTGCCGTCGTCGCTCGGATCGGCGTCCTGCGGGTGGCTGCCGCCGCTGCCCTTGCCCTGCAGGCCACGCCCCGTCTTGTGCTGGAGCTCGTCGATGCGCCTGGAGGCGTCGGCCTTGCTGAGGCTTTCGTCGAACTCGACGTGCGCCTCCTCGCTCAGCGTCTTCAGGTAGGACTTCTGCGCGCCGGTCATCGGCTCGTCGCCGGTGACCCAGTCGGCCGGGTCCTTTTCCATGTTGCTCTGGCCGGCATCGGCCTGGGTTTTCTTGTCGGTCATGAAACAAGCGGGGCAACCGTCATTCCCGCAACGTCATCCCGCAACGTCATTCTCGCAACGTCACCCAGACCGGCGCGTGATCGCTCGGCTGCTCGCGGCCACGCCACTCCCGGTCGACGCCGGCGGCGAGCAGGCGCGGGCGCAGGCTCGCGCTCAGCAGCAGGTGGTCGATGCGCAGGCCGGCGTCGCGCGGCCAGCCGTTGCGCAGCACGTCCCAGAACGTGTAGATGCGAGCGTCGGGATGAACGGCGCGGATCGCGTCGGTCCAGCCTTCGCCGAGCAGCCGCCGCCAGGCGTCGCGCGCTTCCGGCTGCAGCAGGGCGTTCCTGAGCCAGGAGCGCGGGTTGTAGATGTCGGCATCGGTCGGCACGACGTTGTAGTCGCCGGCCAGCAGCACCGGATGGCCGGTCGCCGCCAGGCCCCGCGCATGGTCGATGAGGCGCTCGAACCAGGCCAGCTTGTAGGCGAACTTCGGCCCCGGCTGCGGGTTGCCGTTCGGCAGGTAGATCGACGCCACGAGCACCCCGCCGACGGCCGTCTCGAGGTAGCGCGCCTGGGCATCGGCGGGGTCGCCCGGCAGGCCGCGGCAGGAGACGATGGGTTGCGCGCCTCGCGCAAGCAGGGCGACGCCGTTCCAGGTGCGCTGCCCGTGCCAGGCCGCGCCGTAACCGGCCGCCTCGATCGCCGCCGCCGGGAAATCGGCGTCGGTCGACTTCAGCTCCTGCAGGGCGACGACATCGGGCCGGGCCTCGGCCAGCCACTCGAGCAGCAGCGGCAGGCGACGGTGGATGCCGTTGACGTTCCAGGTGGCGACCTTCATGGCCGAGGCCGAGGCCGCCCCGCGACCTGGCCGGGTGCCCTCAAACCACTTCTTCGCCCGCTTCCGCGATCAGCTCTTCCTTGCGCTTGGCAAGCTCCGCCCCCAGGCCTTCGAGGTCCATCCCGGCCTTCTTGCACTTGGGGAACATCTCGCCCTCTTCTTCCTGCACGTGGTGATCGATGTACTCGCCGAGCACCGTGACCTTGGCGTCGTACAGCGCTTCGTCGGGCGTGCTGGCGCGAATCTGCGCGATGAGGTCCTTCGCCGATGCGTGCTCGACCTCGGCTTCGTCGAGCAGGTCGTCATCGACCTCGGCCGCACGCGCGGCCGGGTAGAAGATTTCTTCCTCGATCGCCGCGTGGGTGGTGAGCAGCATGCAGATCTGCTCGGCCAATGCCTGCCTGTCTTCGAACGACGCTTTGTCCTCGACGAGCTTCTTGTAGTCCTCGAAGCAGTCGTGCACCTCGGCGTGGTCGCTCTCGAGCAGGGCAACTGCGTCGTTGCGGCTCGCTTTCTGGGCCGCGGCCTTTTTTGCCGGTGCGGATTTCGTCGCGGTCGCCTTCTTGGCAGTGGCCATGTCGCTCTCCTGTGTGTTGTTCGCGCCGGGGGCAAGCACGATGCCCGAAGCGACTACAAACGTCGCAGCAGACGCGGCAGGACGAAGCGCAGGGCGAGGATCACGGCCAGCCCGGTGCCGACATCGGCCAACGACGGCGGGCGCTCAGGCAGGACCGGCGCAGCCGGACGGGCCGGCCGCTCTTTTCGCACCTGTGCGTCGGCAGTTCCTTTCGAGCGGCCGGGCACAGCTTCGCTGCCCGCCGCCACCGGCGGGCTGCCGGCGTTTTCAGCGGCGCCCTGGCCTTGCAGCGAGCCGAAGGTGTTGGCGTAGACCCAGGTGAATTCGGCGCCGATGAGGAAGATCTGCGCCGAGTAGTAGACCCAGACGAAGACGACGACGAGCGAGCCGGCGGCGCCGAAGCCGGAGGCGACGCCGCTCTTGCCGATGTAGAGGCCGATCAGGAACTTGCCGATCGTGAACAGCAACGCGGTGACAGCCGCGCCGAGCCACACGTCGTGCCAGCGCACGTGCACGCGCGGCATCATCTTGTAGATCATGGCGAAGACGAGCGTCGTCAGGCCGAAGCCGACGAGCGTGTTGACGATCTGCGCCAGCACCTCCCAGCCGCCGAAGGCAGGCCCCCACCAGCTGCCGAGGGCCGCGATGCCGGCGCCGAGCACGAGCGAGACCATCAGCAGGAAGGCGAGGCCGAGGATCATTCCGAACGAGAGCAGCCGGGTGCGCAGCAAACCCCACAGGCCGCCGCTCTTGTCGCGGGCCGGCGCGCGCCAGATGCGGTCGAGCGAATCCTGCAGCTCGCCGAACACGCTGGTCGCGCCGACGAGAAGAATGGCCAGGCCCACCACCGTGCCGATGATCCCTTCCGACGGCTTGCTGACGCTCGCGAGCAGGCTTTCCACCGCCTTCGCGCCGTCTTCGCCCATGAGCGACTGGAGCTGCCCGAACAGCTCGCCACGCACCGCGTCCTGGCCGAACACCAGTCCGGCCACGGACACGACGATGAGCAGCATCGGCGCGAGCGAGAAGACGGTGTAGTAAGAAAGCGCCGCGCCCATGCTCGGCGCGTAGTCGTCGAGCCAGGCGTTGGCGGCGCGCTTGACGAGCGCCCACCATTCTTTGAGTGGAGGTAGGTTCATGGGGCCAATTCAAGCGACGGCCATGCCGGCCGGTTCGAGCAACGCCTTGGCATGTCTCGTGCCAAAGCGATCCATCCATTCACCGCCGGCCGTTCATGCGCAACCCGACCTTTCCGCTCGCCGCCTTGCTGGCTTGCCTGCCGTTCGCCGCCGCCGCGCAGCAGGGCGACGGCACCGAGGTTCGCTACCCGGTGCAGGTGTTCAAGCCCGACAAGGTCGCGGCCACGCCCGAGCGAATCGCCGCGCTGAAAGCGCCGCCGGGGTTTCGCATCAACGTTTTCGCGGCCGGGCTGGGCAACGCGCGCATCCTCGCGGTGGCGCCTGACGGCACGGTCTACGTCAGCCGTCGCGAGGAGGGCGACGTGCTGATGCTGAAAGACGCCGATGGCGACGGCCGCGCCGATTCCGCGCCGGTGAAGGTCGCGAGCCGGGCCGGCGCGCATGGCATCGCCGTGCACGACGGCATGTTTTACCTCGTCACCGTCAAGGAGCTGTTCGTCGCCGACATCCAGCCCGACGGCCGGCTCGGGCCGCTCACGATGCTGATCGGCGACCTGCCCGACGCCGGCCAGCACCCGAACCGCACCATCGCCTTCGGTCCGGACGGCATGCTCTACATCAGCGTCGGTTCGACCTGCAACGCATGCAACGAGAGCAACCAGGAAAACGCCACCCTGCTGCGCGCCACGCCCGACGGCAAGTCGCGCACGATCGTCGCCACCGGGCTGCGCAACACCATCGGCTTCGCCTGGCACCCGAGCACCGGCGAGCTCTGGGGCATGGACCACGGCATCGACTACCTCGGCGACGAGATCCAGCCGGAGGAGCTCAACAAGATCGAGTTCGGCAAGCAGTACGGCTGGCCCCACGTGTGGGGCGGCGCGGGGGCCGCCGGCGGCTTCAATCCGCAGAGCACGCCGGTCGGCGGCATCAGCAAGGAACAGTGGCGCGCGTCGAGCACGCCGATGGTGCTCGGCGCCACCGCCCACGCCGCGCCGATGCAGATGGTGTTCGCCCGCGGCAGCGCGTTCCCGGCGGCCTACGACGGCGACGCCTTCGTGACGATGCGTGGCTCCTGGAACCGCAATCCGGCGTCGGGCTACGAGATCTCCCGCGTCCGCTTCAGCCGCGGTCAGCCGACCGCCATCGAGCCCTTCGTGACCGGCTTTCTCAGCGACGGCGGAAAGACGCACATCGCCCGCCCGGTCGGCCTCGCCTTCGCCAGGGACGGCGCCCTGCTGATGGCCGACGACGGCAACGGCGTGATCTACCGCGTCGCCTACGAGGGCGTCGGCAGTCCGCGCCCGGCCGACGCGGCGGGCACCGCCATGGCGCCGGCCGCGACCATGAACCAGCAGGCGATGAAGGGCAGCGGCGTGCCGCTGGCCGTCGACCGTCCGGAGACGGCCGCCGAGGCGCGTGCCGGTGCCGCCATGATCGGCGTGCAGTCGTCGTTCGCCGCCGACGCGCCGATCGCCATGAAGCACAGCGAGTACGCCGACGGCGTCTCGATGCCGCTGCAATGGACCGCCGTGCCGGGCGCACGCTCTTATCTCGTGGTCCTGGAAGATCCCGACGCGCGGCCCGTGGCGCCCTTCGTGCACTGGATCGCCTGGAACATCCCGGCCAGCGTCACGGCTCTGCCGGAGGGCCTGCAGGAGCAGCCGCGGCTCACCGATCCGGACGGCATGCTGCAGGGTCGCACGACGCGCGGCTCGGTCGGCTACTTCGGGCCGCGGCCGCCGGTGGGCGACCCGCCGCACCACTACCACCTCCAGGTGTTCGCGCTCGACGCGATGCTCGACGTGCCGCTCGGTGCCGACCGAGACCGGGTACTCGCCGCCGCGCGCGGCCACGTCATCGCCAAGGGCCGGCTGGTCGGCACCTACCAGCAGACGGTCAAGCCGCCGAAGTAGTCCCCGCTGCTCACTGCCGCGCCAGCAGCCTGTTCAGCGAGGCGGCATTGCGCTGGCCCTGGTCTTCCATGTTGTTGTTGAAGATCACGTGCGTCTGCATCGCGGTGAGCGCGAGGCGCTCGATGCGCGGCACGAGTTCGGCCAGCTCCGCCTCGGGATAGTCGTAGTTGAAGCGGTCGGAGGCCGAGGTCTGGCCGCGCACGTTCCAGGTGCCGCGATTGCGGCCGTGCAGCCGCACCAGGGCGAACCGGGGATGGGTGGCTTCCCAGATCGCCGGCACGCTGTTGTGAAAGCCCTGCGGCCCGTCGACCACCGTGTGGGCGGCGCCGAGCTCGCGCAGCCAGTCGATCGTGGCCAGGGCGGCCGCACCCGCGAACCAGCTGCCGTGCCGGAGCTCGACCGAGCAGTCGTGACCGCGCATGTGCGCCAGGCTGTGCTCGACCAGCGCCCGGCCGGCGGCATCGCACACGACCCAGGGCGCGAACTGGAAATGGACCAGGCCGAGCCGGCCCGCCGCCCGCAGCGGCTGCAGCGCTTCATGGAACCGCTTCCACAGCTCGGCGGCGATCTCGGCCGGCAGGTCGCCGTAGAAGAGGCGCGGCGCGGCACGCTCGCCGAGCGCCGCGCGGATGTCGGCGTGCAGCACCTTCGGCTCGGCCGGGTGCCCGGTGAACAGCCTGAACGCCTTCACGTTCATGACGAAGCGGCTCGGCGTGCGCTCGGCCCAGAGCTGGGCCGTGGCCGGCGTCGGCATGGCGTAGTAGCTGGAATCGACCTCGACGAGGCCGAACTGCGAGGCGTAGTGGCGCAGCCTGGCCTCGGCCGTGCCGCAGCCGCGGGGGTAAAAGCGCCCGCAGGCGATCAGCGTCTTGTCGGTCCACGACGCGGTGCCGACCCGGACGTCGGCTTGCGTCACCGGCAAATCCAGCCGCGAGGCACAGCGCTTGCCCAGCGCGTCCTGCCCCCGCCCCCATGGTCATGACGAGACGACACTTCACGAGCCCCCCGGCCGAGCCGGAACGTGCCGCGGCCGCGCCGGCCCCGCACACCCAGAGCAACCACTGGAAGAAGCTGCTGCGGGCGCCGAAGACGCCGGTGCCGGTGAGCACGGCCGAGTTCGTCGCCGAGCTGAACCGCCGTCTGCGCGCCGACCCGTGCTATCGCGAGGGCACGCGCTTCATCGTCGCCTCGGCCGACGACACCCGGCCCGGCGGCTCGACCTGGGAGGGCCCGGAGAGCATGAAGCCGGCCGTGGTTCGCATCGTCCAGGAGGCGGTGGGCGAATACGAGGTCGAGCTCCCGTTCTTCTCCGACCGCTGACCGCCGGGTCACCGGAGCGGGCGTCATCCGGTTCGCAGCGGCACACTGCCGACCCGCCGGAGGCCGGCCGTGCGCATCAGCAGGAACGCGACGATGCTCAGGTTGACCAGATTCCAGGCGATGCCGTTGAGGAAGGCGGCCCGGTACGAGCCGGTGAGGTCGAACACCGCGCCCGAGAGCCAGCCGCCGAAGGCCATGCCGAGCAGCGTGCACATGAGGATGGTGCCGACGCGCGCGCCGGCCTCCTCGGGTGGGAAGTGCTCGCGCACGATGATCGCGTACGACGGCACGATGCCGCCCTGGAACAGGCCGAACAGCGCCGCGATGACATAGAGCGAGGCGAGCGAGTCGAAAGGCAGGAACAGCAGCAGCGCCACGCCCTGCAGCACCGAGCCGAGGAGCAGCGTTCGCAGGCCGCCGATGCGGTCGCAGATGGCCCCCGAGACGAGCCGGCTGACAACGCCGCAGGCGAGCATCAAGGAGAGCATCCGGGCGCCTCGCGCCGCGCCGTAGCCGAGGTCGCCGCAGTACGCCACGATGTGAACCTGCGGCATCGACATCGCCACGCAGCAGGCCACGCCGGCGATGCAGAGCAGCCCCTGCGCCGCGTTGAGCGAAAGCCCGAACGGGCGCAGCGAGGGCGTCGGCGCGCCGGCTTTCGGCGCCACGCCGGCGCCAGCCCGGGCGGGCGGCCGGCCGCGCATGCAGAGCGCGAGCGAAGCCATCGCCAGTGCCGAGAACACGCCGAGGCCGAGATAGGTCTGTCGCCAGCCGACGGTGCTCACGAAGTGCTGGACGATGGGCGGCCAGACCGCCCCGGCGACGTAGTTGCCGCTCGCGCACACCGCCACCGCGATGCCGCGCCGGCGCTCGAACCACAGCGAGGTGTCGGCGACCAGCGGCGCGAAGCTGGCCGAGCAGCCGAGGAGGCCGAGGAGCACGCCGTGCGCGAGTGCGAAGGCCCAGATGCTGCTCGACAGACCGGCGGCGACGAAGCCGCCGCCGAGCCCGGCGGCGCCGATCAGCAGCGGCACGACGATGCCGCGCCGGTCGGCCAGGCGGCCCATGAACACGCCGCCGATGCCGAAGCCGATCATGAGCAGCGTGTACGGCAGGGAGGCGTCGCCGCGGGTCACGCCGAACTCGGCCTGCACGCTCGGCAGCACCACCGCGACGACGTACATGGCGCTGCTGCCGACGGTCATCAGCGCCAGCGCGACCACCAGCCGCATCCAGGCCTGGCGCGAGTCGACGCCGGGCCGGGCGGCCGGGCGCGCGGCGTGATCGACGGCCTCATCGACAATGGCGGGCATGGACTGGACGTCGCTCATCGAAGTCAACGTTTCGCCGATCGAGCTGATCGTGCGGGGTACGGCACTCTACTGGTTCCTCTTCCTGGTCCTTCGCTTCGTTTTGCGCCGCGATGCAGGCGGCCTCGGCGTCGCCGACGTGCTGCTGGTCGTGCTCGTGGCCGACGCTTCGCAGAACGCGATGACCGGCGGCTACACCTCCGTCGCCGAAGGCTTCGTGCTCGTCGGCACGCTGATCGGCTGGAACTGGTTCTTCGACTGGGCGGCGTTTCGCTGGCCCCTGTTCGCGCGCTTCGTCGAGCCGCCGCCGCTGCCGCTGGTGAGGAACGGCCGCATCCTGCACAAGAACCTGCGCGCCGAGTACCTGACCGTCGACGACCTGCGGAGCCAGCTGCGCCAGCACGGCATCGAGTCGACGAGCGACGTGCGCCTGGCGCAGATGGAAGGCGACGGCCAGATCACCGTGCTGCGCTTCGAGGCCGGCGAGGAGAAGAAGAAGAAGAAGGAAGACGCCGACGACAAGCCCAAGCCGCCTCCGGGCCGCTGAACGGCCTCGGGGCGTCAGGGCGTCAGGGCGCGGCCATCTCGGTGGCCGCCTCGTCGAGCAGGTGCTCGAGCTGGTTCGGTTCCACGGGCTTGAGAAGGTGGTGCCGGTAGCCGGCGGACATGCTGCGCTCCCGGTCGGAGGCCATGCCGAAGCCGCTCATGGCGACGGCGTAGCGCGGCCGCTCGCTGCCGAGCCGGCGCAGCAGCTCCCAGCCGTTGCCGTCGGGCAGGCCCACGTCGGAAATCAGCACGTCGCAGTCGGCGCCGGGGATGGCGGCGATCGCCTCCTTCACGTTCGCGGCGGCGAACACCTTGTGACCGAGCTGCTCGAGCAGCAGGCCGAGAAGAAAGCGCGTGTCGTCGTGGTTCTCGACGATGAAGATCCGCAACGCCGCCTTCATGCCCGGCGCATGGGCACGGCCAGGGTGGGCTTGCGGGTCGGGACCGGAGGTCATGGGCTCACTCGCTCGGCAGGCAGTTCGACAGGCAGCTCGACGGTGAAGGCGGCACCCCGATTGCGCCCGCCGCTCTCCGCCGCCAGGGTCCCGTGGTGGGCGTCCACGGTGGCTTTAGCAATCGCAAGACCCAGGCCGAGGCCGCCGAATTCGGTGGTGACCCACGGCCCTTCCTGGGCGAAGGCGTCGAAGATGGTCTCCAGCTTCGACTCCTCGATGCCGACGCCGGTGTCGGCCACGACGAACACGAAGCGGCCGCTGTCGGCGTTGTCGGTGGCGATGAAGATATCGCCCTCGACCGGCGTGAACTTGGAGGCGTTCTTGAGCAGGTTCCACACGACCTGCTGCAGCCGCGATCCGTCGCCGGGCACCTGGCAGGCCCGGGCGCGCAGCTCGAGGCGCAGGCGCTGCCGCTTGGCGGCCAGGTCGGCCTCGCACACGTCGAGGGCGGCGCGGATCACCTGGTGCATGTCGACCACACCGCTGCTCATCTCCATCTTGCCGCTCGAGATGCGGGTGACGTCGAGCAGGTCGTCGATCAGGTGCAGCTCGGCCTTGACGTTGCGGCGAATGAGGTCGAGCGTGCCGCGCGTGGCCGGTGTCAGGTCGGCGCTGCGCTCGAGCGCGTGCAGCGCCATGACGACCGGCGTGAGCGGCGTGCGCAGCTCGTGCGAGAGGATGGCGAGGAAGCGGTCCTTCGCCTGGCTCGCCGCCTCGGCTTCGCCGCGGGCACGGCGGTTCTCGACCAGCGCCTGCACCAGCTCCGAGCGGCTCAGCTCGAGCGCTTCGTGGGCGGCGCGCACGGCGGTCTGGTCGCGGAAGATCTTGAGATAGCCGACGAACTGACCCTCGGCGTCGCGCATCGTCATCATCACGCCGCTGCCCCAGAAGCGGCTGCCGTCCTTGCGCCGATGCCAGCGTTCGTCGGCGGCCCGGCCTTCGCGTTCGGCGACACCGGCCTCGCGTTCGGGCAGACCGGCCAGGCGGTCTTCCTCGACGAATATCTCGTCGCCGAGGTGGCCCAGTATCTCGTCTTCGCGGTAGCCGAGGATGCCCTCGGCACCGTTGTTCCAGCTCGTGATCCGGCGCTGCGTGTCCATGGCCAGGATGGCGTACTCGCGCGCGTTCTCCAGCACCAGCCGCAGTCGGTCCTCGGAGCCACGCAGCGACAGCTCGGCCTGGCGCCGCGCGGTGATGTCGATGAGGATCGCCACGGCGGCGGTCGGCCGGTCTTCCGCGTCGTGCGTGACGGTGACCGCGGCGTTGACCCAGACGATGCCGCCGTCCCTGCGCACGTAGCGCTTTTCCATCTCGAACGGCTCGCCGCCGTGGGTCATGCGCTCGAACGCGTCGAGGTTGCGCCTGCGGTCGTCGGGGTGAACGAGATCGAACACCAGGCTGCCCAGCAGCTCGCCCTCGCTGCGGCCGACGATGTCGCAGAAGCGGGCGTTCACCAGCGTCAGCCGGCCAGTGAGATCGAGGTGGGCGACACCCGCCAGCGCCTGGTTGACGATGGTCCGGAACTGCGCTTCCGATTCGCGCAAGGCGTCTTCCGCCTGCTTGCGAACGGTGATGTCGAGGAACGTGAACACGACGCCGGCGATCCGATCTTCTGCGCTCCGGTATGGCAGGCAACGTGCCAGAAAAAACCCCGCGTTCGCGGTGATCTCGCGCTCGACCGGGACCAGCGCGTCGAGCACCTTGCGCGCGTCGTCGCTCATCTGCGGGTAGTCGAGCTGGTGGGCGAGGTCGGAGAGCGGCCGGCCCACGTCGGAGGCGATGAGGTTGAACAAGGCCACTGCCGGCGGCGTGAACAGCGTGATGCGCAGGCCGCGGTCGAGGAACACGGTGGCGATGGCCGTCGAGTGCATCAGGTTCTGCAGGTCCTGGTTCGAGCGGCCGAGGTCATCGACGTTGCTCTTCAACTCCTGGTTGACGGTCGTGAGCTCCTCGTTGATGGACTGCAGCTCCTCGCGGCTGGTCTCGAGCTCCTCGGAAGCCGAGCGCAGCTCCTCGTTCATCGCCTGCAGCTCTTCGTTGTTGGCCTTCAGCTCCTGCTCCGTGGTCTCGCTGCGCTCGCTCACGTCGCGCAGGTGCCACTTCAGCTCGTCGACCCGACGCTCGAGACGGCGGCCGACCTCATCGTCGGCGTCGGCCTTCGGCGCGATCGGCACGGCGCCGTCGCGGGGGCTCCGCTCGAAGCTCACGAGCAGGAAGTCGGGCGCGATGTCATGGGCGGTGACGACGCGAACGACGACCATGACCGGCGCACCGTCATAGACGAAGGGAAGCGGCCGGGTCACGACTTCCACGCCGGTCTCGCGGATGCGGAGCAGCGCCGTGCGCAGGTCGGTCGAGAGTGCCGGGTGAACGGCGGTGGCCAGGTCGGTGCTCGGCTCGCCGCCCGAGAAATGGAGGAACCGGCCGGCGCTCTCCGAGAGATGGATGATGGTGTGCGCCTGGTCGACGAGGACGGAGGGCGGGGCCAGGCGCTCGATCAGCTTCAGGTGCAGCTCGCGCCACGACGAGACGCCGACATCGCCCGGTTTCGGCCGCAGTCGGCTCGCCGCGCCGAAGCGGGCGGCGCCTGCCGGGCCGATGGACGGCGCCATGCGGTCGGGTTGCCGCGCGGCGAAGTCGAGCGAAAGCGCCAGCGCGCTCTGCGCCGCCGCCAAGGGGAGCTGGCGCGCAACCGGGCGCGGCTCGTACAGCCGGTGCCGCTTGTCGACGGCGGCGAACAGGTCGCCGCGCGGCTCGGTGGTCTCGGCGGCGCCGAGAAAGAGCCGGCCGCCCGGGCGCAGGCCGAAGTGCAGCGTCTCGAAAGCGCGTGCCTGCGCTTCCCGATCGAAGTAGATGAGCAGGTTGCGGCACGAGACCAGGTCGAGCCGCGAGAAGGGCGGATCGTGCAGCACGTCGTGCACCGCGAACAGCACCGCCTCGCGCAGCTCGCTGCACACGCGGTAGCCACGGTGGTCCTTGGTGAAGAAGCGCCGCAGCCGCGCTGGCGACACGTCGGCGGCGATGGCCGGCGGATAGACCGCGTCGCGGCCGACCCGGACCGCGTCTTCGGCAAGGTCGGTCGCGAATACCTGGATCGAAGGCGGGGCGTCGAGCAGGCGCGCATGCTCGAACAGCAGCATGGCGATCGAGTAGGCCTCTTCGCCGCTGGCGCAGCCGACCACCCAGACCCGCAGATCGTCGTTGGCGGCCTTGTCGGCGAACAAGGCGGGGATGTGCGTGGCGAGGGCGTCGAACGCATCGCGGTCGCGAAAGAAGTTGCTGACGCTGATCAGCAGGTCCTGCAGCAGCGCCCCGCTCTCACCCGGATTCGTGCGCAGGAAAGCCAGGTAGCCGGGCAGGTCCTCGATGCCGTTGACGCTCATGCGCCGGCCGAGGCGGCGCAGGACCGTGGCCCGCTTGTAGCTCGTGAAGTCGCGGCCGGTCTGGGTGCGCAGGTAGACGAGGACCTCGCGCAGCGTCGCTTCGAGGTCGTCTTCGTCGCGCGGGACGGCCACCTGCAGCGATACGCCCTTTTCCGGCGGCAGGCGCAGGCGCGGCAGCAGGGCGTGGTAGCGGACCAGCTGGCCGGGCATGTCGGCCAGGCGCAGCACCCAGTCGACCATGCCGGTGGCAATGGCCGAGCGCGGCATGCCCTCGAATTCGGCTTCGTCGGGGTCTTGGGCGATCGTCAGGCCGCCGCGCTCCTTGATGCGCTTGACGCCGATGGCGCCGTCGCCGTCGGCGCCGGAGAGCACCACGGCCGAGCAGCGCGGGCCGTGCGAATCGGCCAGGGTGCGAAAGAACAGGTCGACGGCGACCCGGCGGCCGTGGTCGGGGGTGAGGTCGACGGCGGTCAGGTGGCCGTCGACGGACTCGATCGCCTTGCCCGGCGGGACCACGTAGATGTGGTTGGCCTCGACCTTGACCGTGCCATGAACCTGCGCCACCGGCATGGACGTGGCCCGGCCGATGATCTCGGCCAGCGAGCTTTCGTGGTCGGCGGCGAGGTGCAGCACGACGACGAAGACCATGCCTGTGTCGGGCGCGATGGCCTCGAAGAACGTTCGCAGTGCCGGCACCGCGCCGGCCGAGCCGCCGACGCCGACCATCGGCAGCAGGTCGTAGCCGTAGCCCGGGACCACGTTGTCGAGGTGATCGGCCATGTCCTCCTCGACATGGTCGGGGCCGGGTTCGATCCGAGCCGGTTCGCCCGGGATGTCGTGCAGATCCATGAATCGCGAATTGTGCTCGCGAGCGCGGGCGCTACGATGGCGACACGATGCGGTGGATCGAGATGGTGTTCGCGGCGCTGATGCTGGTGATCTGCATCCTCTTGATGGTGCGGATGGCGCTCGGCCCGGGTCGGCGCGCCCGCGTCGATACCGCCTTTTCCCGTTGGCGCCGACAGGCCGGCCGGGGACTGCAGACGCTCGCCGCCGCCGCCCGCCGCCCTCTGGCGGAGGCGCGTGCCCGGCGCGAGACCGCTGCCGCCATTCGCCGCGCCCGTGAGCGGGCCGAGGCCGGCGAGTGGGACGGAAACGTATACCGCTCCAAGTCGTTCAAACGCAAGAAGCGCGACCCGCACTGACCCCCCGAATAGGGGGAGGGTCGAAGGCCCGGGCATGGGGGGTGCCGCGTGCACATCGGTCGGTCTCGTGCCGCCATCCATCCACGCCTTCAGGACACATGCCATGAACAGATCGAGCCCAACCAAGATGCGACTACTGCCGCTCGTTTCCGCCTGCGCCGCCGTGTACGGCCTCGCCACCTTGCCCGTGCAGGCCTCGAGCCACCGTGAGGCGCCGGCCATCGCCATGCACCCGACCGTCGATGCCACCGACCTCTACATGTTCCGCAGCTACGAGACCGGGCGCTCGGCGTTCGTGACCGTGCTCGCCAACTACATCCCGTTCCAGGACCCGCAGGGCGGCCCGAACTTCTACCAGTTCGACCCCAACGCGCTCTACGAGATCCACCTCGACAACAACGGCGACGGCGTCGAAGACCTGACCTTCCAGTTCCGCTTCACGAACACTTCCAAGGCCCAGGCGCTGATGGTCGGCGGCAAGTCGGTGAAGATTCCGCTGATCGACAGCGGCCCGTTCAGCGGCGCCGTCAACCCGCCGACGCTGAACGTGCGCGAGACCTACACGCTCGACGTCGTGCGCAGCGGCCGGCGCAACACCACCCGCAGCTCCGTCACCAATGCCGCTGCCGGTGGCGGTGCCACCTTCGACAAGCCGGTCGACAACATCGGCGACAAGACCTTCGGCGGCCCGACCGCCTACGCGACATACGCCAACCAGCACATCTACAACGTGAACATCCCCGGCTGCACGACGCCGGGCCGGGTCTTCGTCGGCCAGCGCAAGGAGCCGTTCTACATTGCCGTCGGCAAGGTTTTCGACCTCTTCAACTTCAACCCGCTCGGGCCCGAGATCGGCGGCAACAACAACGACCTCGAAGGCAAGAACGTGAGCACCCTCGCGCTCGAGTTGCCGATTGCCTGCATCACGTCCGGCGCCGAGACGGTGGTCGGCGCCTACACCACGGCCAGCTTGCGCCAGGGGCGCCTGCTCGACGGCTCGCCGGCGAGCGGCCTGAACAAGGCGTCGCTGCAGGGCGGCGCCTGGACCCAGGTCTCGCGCCTGGGCATGCCGCTCGTCAACGAGGTCGTGATCGGCCTCGACGACAAGGACCGCTTCAACGCCTCAAGGCCGAAGGACGACGCGGCGAAGTTTGCCGACTACGTGACGTACCCGACCGTGCCGGCGCTGATCCAGACCCTCTTCCCGAACGCCATCGCGCCGACCAACTTTCCGCGCACCGACCTGCAGACGGTGTTCCTGAAAGGCCTGAAGACGCTGAACCAGCCGGCCAACGTGGTGCCGGCGGAGATGCTGCGCCTCAACACGGCGACGGCGGTGACGGCGGCGGGCGCGCAGAACCCCCTCGGCGCCGCCGGCGGCGACCTGGCGGGCTACCCGAACGGGCGGCGCCCGGCCGACGACATCGTCGACCTGACGCTGCGCGTCTCGATGGGCGCCCTCTGCGTGCTCACCGGCCCGGCCGACACCTTCGGCGTGGGTTGCACCGCAGCCAGTGCGCCGTCGGGCGGGCTTGCCTTCACGGACGGCGTACGCAAGACGGCAGCGAACTACGGCGTCACGTTTCCGTACCTGACGACGCCGTTGCCGGGCAACCTCAACCCGCCGCCTGCGGCCGGGACCACCTACCCCTGAAGCGAAGGCACGCCATGCACAGCACATTCAAGCGGTTCGCCTACGCCACGGCTTTGGCTTCCGCGCTCACCGTGGCCGCCTGCGGCGGTCACAACGACAGCGACGTCACCGAGAGGGTGCCCGACTCGGCCAGCCGGTCGGTCGACGGCTTCATCGCGTATCTGAAGAAGCTGGTCGACTCCTCGGCCGATTTCCTCGAACCGGTCGACGTCAGCGGGGTGACCGCACCGACCGACGATACCGGCGACCCGGCCGCGTTGTAGAGAGGCAGCGCGGTCGCCGTCTCAGCCGCGCAGCGTGCGGTTGAAGAAGGCGACCGTGCGCAGCCACGCCTGCTGGGCGGCTCCAGCGTCGAAGCGCGGCGTCGTGTCGTTGTTGAAGCCGTGCTGCGTGCCCGGATAGCGGAACGCCTCGTAGCGCTTGCCCGATGACTTCAGCGCGGCTTCGTACGGCGGCCACGTTGCGTTGATGCGCTCGTCGTTGTCGGCGAAGATCAGCAGCAGCGGCGCCTGGATCCTGCCCACCTGGTCGGCAGGCGCGGCTTCACCGTAGAAGGGCACGCCGGCGCCCAGTCGGGGCAGCCGGGTCGCCAGCATGTTGACGATGCCGCCGCCCCAGCAGAAGCCCACCGCGCCGATCCTGCCGTTGCCGCCGGGCACGCCCTCGAGATAACTGGCCGCGGCGACGAAATCCTCGCGGGTCCGGGTCGGGTCGAGCCTGGCGAACAGCTCGCGCGCCTTGTCTTCGTCGTTCGGGTAGCCGCCGAGCGGGAACAGCGCATCGGGCGCGAAGGCGATGAAATTCTCGAGGGCGAGGCGGCGCGCGATGTCCTCGATGTGCGGGTTGAGACCGCGGTTCTCGTGCACCACCAGCACCAGCGGCAGGCCGCCCGCGGGCGCCGAGGGGGCGCCGCCCGACGATGCGGCCGGCCGCACCAGCGTGCCGCGGCCGGTGCCGTAGCCCTGCGGTGACGCGAACTCGACCGTCTCGGCCCGGATCCGCGGGTCGGTCTTCGGCACCTGTTCGGCGGCGGCGAAGTTCGGGCTCAGCGCATCGAGCAGCGCCGCGGCCGTGACACCGCCGACGGCGAACCGGGCCGCGCCGTCGAGAAAGCCGCGCCGGTCGATCGCGCCGTGCACATAGCGGTCGAAGAGGCCGAGCACCTCGGGGTGGAAATCGGCCGCGGAGCGACGGTTCGGTGAATCGGTCATGGCGTGAAGAGGGTGCAAAGCGGGGGGAGCGGTGCTTGTACCGCAGGCCCCAAGACCCTCACCGCCTTGTGCTACCTTCGCGGCCCGATGCGCCTCGCCCTGCCCGACCTGCTCGCCACGCGCCGGGGCCGGCTCGCGGTCTTTTTCCTGCTCTACGTCACCGAGGGCATTCCGCTCGGCTTCGCCGCCACCGCGATCGCCGCGCAGATGCGCCGCCAGGGCCTCGGCCCGGAGGCGATCGGCGCCTTCGTCGCCTCGTTCTACCTGCCGTGGGCGTTCAAATGGGCAGCCGGCCCGCTCGTCGACACCTTCCGCTCCGACCGCTTCGGCCACCGGCGCACGTGGATCTTCGTCACCCAGATCGGGATGATCGTCACGCTGCTGATCGCGATGGGGATCGACTTCGTCGGCCAGCTCGGCCTCTTCACCGCCGTGCTGCTCGTCCACAACACCTTCAGCGCCACGCAGGACGTGGCCATCGACGCGCTCGCGGTGGCCGTGCTGCCGGAAGAAGAGCGCGGCACGGCCAACGGCTTCATGTTCGCCGGCGCCTCGATCGGGCAGACGATCGGCGGCTCGGGCGTGCTCTTCCTGACCGCGGTGATGCCGTTCCAGACGAGCTTCCTTTTCGTCTGCGCGGTCATCTTCGCGATCACGATCTTCGTCGTCGTGCCGCTCAGGGAAAAGCCGGTCGCCCGCGCCGCGGCGATCGGCCGCGGCGCACGCGACGTCGGCCGCGAGCTGGCGGTGTTCGTGCGCGATTCGTGGCGCGCCTTCACCGGCACGCGCAGCGCGCTCGCCGGGCTGGTCTACGCGCTGCTGCCGTCCGGCGCCTTCGCGCTCAGCCTGTCCCTGCAGTCGAACCTGGGCGTGGAGCTCGGTCTCGACGACAACCGCGTCGCCCAGCTCCAGCTCATCTCGACCGTGATCTTCGCGCCGGCCTGCATCCTCGGCGGCTGGCTCTCCGACCGCTTCGGCCGCCGCTCGACCCTGGCGATCTTCGTCTTCCTGACCGTCGTGCCCACGCTTTGGCTGGCCTGGACGATGTGGAGCGCAGGCTGGATCATGCCGGTCGACATGAAGCAGGCGAATCGGCCCGAGCCGTCGACGCTGCTGCTGGTGACCTTCTGGGTCACGACCATCGTCTACAACGTCTTCCAGGGCCTCTACTACGGCATCCGCAGCGCCCTCTTCATGGACGTGACCACGCCGGCGGTCGCGGCCACCCAGTTCACCGCCTACATGGCGCTCATGAACCTGTGCATCTCGTACACGGCATGGTGGCAGGGCTGGGCCGTGGAGCGCTTCGGCTACCCGGTCACCCTGGCGATCGACTGCGGCGTCGGGCTGCTCGGCATGTTCCTGCTGCCGTTCATGCGGCCCCTGACGAAGGACGCCAAGGACGCCAAGGACGCAAAGGACGCAAAGGACGCAAAGGACGCAAAGGACGCAAAGGACGCAAAGGACCAGCGCACGCACTGATGGTTTATGTTGCGTTTGTTGCACTCCGACGCGGGCGTCGGCGCCGATGGCTGGAGCGCCGAACGGCCTGCCGTGTATCGTGGCGGGCGCTTTCCAGGACGATGCCGTGACGACTTATCCCCTGCCCTCGCCCGCCGCCTTGCCGACGCCGGCGCCCACGCCGGCGCGTCGCCTCGCTGCCCTCGCCACGATGATGTCGCTCGCCGCCGTGATCGCGGCCTGCGGCGGTGGTGGCGGTGACGACGATGCCCCGGCCCCGGCCCCGGCACCGGCACCCGCCGGCGGTCCGTTCACCATCAGCGGCAAGGCCGTCTTCGAATCGATCCCGGCAAGGGCCGGCGTCGGCCTCGACTACGCCGCGACCGTCGACAAGCCCGTGCGCGGCGCCACCGTGCAGCTGCTCGGCGCGGGCGGCGCGGTGCTGACGACGACCACGACCGACGCCGCCGGCAACTACAGCGTCGTGCTGCCGGCTTCGCAGGCGGTCACGGTGCGGGTGCGGGCCGAGATCAAGCGATCCGGCACGACCGACGGCGACCGCGACTTCACGGTGCTCGACAACACCAGCGGCAACGCGCTGTACGTGCTCGATTCCGCCGCATTCACGCCGACGGCCGACGCCACGCAGAACCTGCGCGCGGCCTCCGGCTGGGGCGGCACCGGCTACACCGGCACCCGCGCCGCGGCGCCCTTCGCCATCCTCGACGTGGTGTACGACGCGCAGGCCAAGATCGCGAGCGTCGCATCGGCCGTCAACCTGCCGACGCTGAAGCTGTACTGGAGCCGCAACAACAAGACCGTCCGCGACGCCAACGACGACCTCAGCACCGGCAACATCGGCACCTCCTTCTTCACGGTCACCTCGACGGGCCGCTCGCTCTACATCCTCGGCCAGGAGGACGTCGACACCGACGAGTACGACACCCACGTGGTCGCGCACGAGTTCGGCCACTACCTGCAGAGCGCGCTCTCGCGCGACGACAGCATCGGCGGCGTGCACGGCGGCGGCGACAAGCTCGACATGCGGGTGGCGTTCTCCGAGGGCTGGGGCAATGCCTGGTCGGGCATCGCCCTCGCCGACCCGGTGTACGTGGATTCGCAGCAGACCCGACAGGCTTCCGGCTTCTCGCTGAACGTCGCCACGGCGCCCGGCGCGAGCGACCGCGGCTGGTACTCGGAGTCGAGCGCGCAGTACCTCATCTGGACGACGAACTCGAACGTCGGCTTCGGTCCGGTCTACACCGCATTCACCGCCCTGCGCAGCTCGCCCGCGTTCAGCAGCCTGTACAGCTTTGCCGACCGGGTGAAGGCGGCTTCGGCGGCCAACGCGGCGGCGATCACGGCGCTGTGGGCGGGCCAGGACATCGTCGCCCAGGATGCGTTCGGCACCGGCGAGACGAACAGCGGCGGCGTGCCCGGCACCTTGCCGGTCTACAAGACGCACACCGCCGCGCTGGGCGCGGCGCAGAACTACTGCGGCAGCAAGTCGGCCGACCCCGACAGCGACGGCAACCGCCTCGGCGAGGCCGTCTTCGTCCGCTTCGCCGTCAGCGGCACCCACACGCTGACGCTCGCTCGCACGGCGCCGGCCACCGTCGGCAGCGCCGATCCCGACTTCATGCTCGTCAAGTCGGACGGCAGCAGCGTCGAGGCCCGCTCTGGCCAGGTCGATCTCGAGACGCTCGCCAACACCTCCCTGCCGACCGGCACGCACTCCGCGGCGTTGACGGACTACAACTTCCGGAGCTCCGCTTCCGGCAACACGCGTTGCTTCGACTTCAAGGTGAACTGATGAAACGCTTGTCTTCTCCTTCGCCGTGGCTGCTTGCGCTCGCCGGCTGTGGCGTCGTGTGCGTGCCGGCCCATGGCGACGGCGCCGAGCCGACGATGCAGCGTGCGGCCACGAAGGCGACGCCGGACGCCGGACCGCAGTGGAACCGGTCCGCGGCGACGAAGCACAACGGCTCGGGGATCCGCCTCGAGTACAGCGTGCCGACCACCTTCTCGCCCGGCCGCACCGGCACCGTCCAGCTCCGCTTCAGCGGCGTCACGGCCGACGACGCGCGGGTCGAGTGGCGTGCCCCGGCCGGTGGCAGCGTGTCGTCGGCGGCGCTCGGCGCGGCAACGTCGCTGGCCCTGCCGCGTGGCGAAGTCACCACGGTGCTGCTCGACGTCACGCCGGCCGCCGACGGCATGGCCTACCTCGATGTCTTCACGTCGCAGGGCGGGCGCACCTCGGCGCAGTCGGTGCCGCTCAAGGTCGGCAGCGGCGCGGTCTCTCTGAAGCGCGACGGCACGATGCAGACGATGCCCTTGGGCGAGAAGGTGATCTCGCTGCCGTCGACGCCCAAATAGCGGCCGTCGACGCGGTCGCCTACTCGATCGCCTTGACCATGTCCTCGACGACCTTCTTGGCGTCGCCGAAGACCATCATCGTCTTGTCCATGTAGAACAGCTCGTTGTCGAGGCCAGCGTATCCGGCCGCCATCGAGCGCTTGTTCACGATCACCGTCTTGGCCTTGTAGGCCTCGAGGATCGGCATGCCGTAGATGGCGCTGCCCTTGGTGTGCGCGGCCGGGTTCACCACGTCGTTGGCACCGAGGATGATGGCCACGTCGGCCTGGCCGAACTCACCGTTGATGTCTTCCATCTCGAACACCTGGTCGTACGGCACCTCGGCCTCGGCGAGCAGCACGTTCATGTGGCCCGGCATGCGGCCGGCGACGGGGTGGATCGCGTACTTCACGCTGATGCCCTTGGCGGTGAGCTTGAGCGCGAGCTCCTTGACGGCGTGCTGGGCACGCGCCACGGCCAGGCCGTAGCCCGGCACGATGATCACGGTCTCGGCATTGCCGAGCACGAAGGCGGCGTCGTCGGCGCTGCCGGTCTTGACCGGCCGCTGCTCGGCCTTGGCGCCGGCCGCCGCGCCCGCATCGCCGCCGAAGCCGCCGAGGATGACGTTGAAGAACGACCGGTTCATCGCCCGGCACATGATGTAGCTGAGGATCGCGCCCGAGCTGCCGACGAGCGAGCCGGCGATGATGAGCATCGCGTTGTTGAGCGAAAAGCCGATGCCGGCGGCGGCCCAGCCCGAGTAGCTGTTGAGCATCGAGACGACCACGGGCATGTCGGCGCCGCCGATCGGGATGATGATGAGCACGCCGAGCACGAAGGCGAGCGCGAGCACGAGGAAGAAGTCGACCCGGCTCTCGGTGAGCGTGTAGCCGACGATGAAGGCGAGCATCGCCACGGCGAGGGCGAGGTTGAGCCAGTGCTGGCCCCTGAAGGTGACCGGCGCGCCCTGGAAGACGCGGACCTTGTACTTGCCCGAGAGCTTGCCGAAGGCGATCACCGAGCCGCTGAAGGTGATCGCGCCGATCGCCGCGCCGAGGATGAGCTCGAGCCGGTTGCCGGTCGGGATCGGGTCGATCCCGGCACCCGCCGCCGGCCGGGCGACGATGCCGAAGGCGTACGGCTCGACCGCGGCGGCGATGGCGATGAACACCGCCGCCAGGCCGATCATGCTGTGGAAGAAGGCGACCAGCTCCGGCATCGCCGTCATCTCGACCGTGCGGGCGCGCCAGGCGCCGTAGCCGCCGCCGACGACCAGGCCGAGCAGCACCCAGCCGAGGCCGACGCCGGGCGAGAACCCGTACGAGCCGAGCAGCTTGACGGTGAGCGCCGCCGTCGTGGCGACGGCGATCGCCATGCCGGCCATGCCGAACAGATTGCCGCGGATCGAGGTCGTCGGGTGGCTCAGGCCCTTCAGCGCCTGGATGAAGC